>DASZPI010000230.1:0-6025 GCA_035550355.1 Pirellulales bacterium | reverse complement strand
AGCTATGCCGGCGCGATCAACGGCGCCGCCGGCCTGGTCTCCAGCGGTGCTCTCACGCTTGCTGGCGCCAACGGCTATACCGGCACCACGACCATTAGCGGCGGCACGTTGAACGTTACCGGATCGCTGGCCAGTACTGATATTCGTGTCGCCAGCGGTGCAGCCTTGAGTGTCGCCAACGCGTTGGTCAGCGGGGCCAATCTTACGAGCGCTGGCGCGGTGGCGTTTGCTGGCTCGCAAACGCTTAGCACGCTCAACGGCTCGGGCGGCTCGTTGAGCTTTGCCGGCAACCTCAGTGTCGGTAGCGGCAGTTACGCTGGATCGCTCTCGGGCACCGGCGAACTGGTCAAGAACACCGCGAGCGCACTCACGCTGGCTGGCGGTACGTTCGGATACACCGGCGGTACGCAACTCAATGCAGGGACCGTGGCGCTTGCGAACCCGGCGCTCGGTGGCGCGAGCATCTCGCTCGGCGCGTTCGGCAGCACGATCACCTTCAACGGTGGCGTCTTGGCCGATTACGCCGGCAGCTTCACAATCAGCAACGCTCTGTTCACAAGCACCACCAGCGGCGGCTTCTATGTCGACAACGGCCTGACCGTCACCGCCACCGGCACCATCAGCGGCAACTCGTCGCTTACCAAGCTCGGCAGCGGCACGCTGATCCTGCTCGGTCAGAACAACTCAACTGCTCCGATCATCGTCGATGGTGGCACGATCAGCGGCAACGCCAGTAGCTTCGGCAACAATCCGATCGAGTTATCAGGTGGCGGCACCGTGGTGTTCGATCAGTCGAGCGGGGCCGGCACTTTCGCCAACACGATCACCGGAGCCGGCAACGTGGTGATCGACGGCACGCTCACGCTCACCAATCCCAATAGCAGCTACTCGGGGATCACCACGCTCAACGCCGCGAACCTCACGATTGCCAACGGCGGCGACCTGGGCACGCAGGGACTGGCCATGAACGGCTCGACCGTCAATTCCGGAAACGGTAGCTACGGTGCGGCGACGACCCTCAGCGGTACGAACCTATGGAACGTCGCCGCCGGCGGCACGTTCACCGACACCGGCGCGATGAACGGCAGCGGCAGCTTTACCAAGGCCGGCCTGGGTACGTTCGTCGCCGGCGCGGCGAGCAGCTTCTCAGGCGGCTTGACCGTCGCCAGCGGCTCGTTCAACGTTACCGCCGATAAGGCCTTGGGCACCGGCAGTGTTACGGTCAGCTCCGGCGCGTCGTTGGGATTTGTAAGCACCGGCAACTACACCGGCACGAACTCGATCACCGCCATCGGTCGCGGCGTAAGCAACTCCGGCGCGGTCCAATTCAGCGGCAACAACAGCTTTGGTGGCAACATCACGGTCGGCGGCGCTACCGGAGCCTCGGCTAGCATTGGCTTGGCCGGCGGCAGCAACGTCACTTTGGCCGGCGTGTTGAGCAAGGACGGACGAACGCTCGAGTTCGATGCCAACGGCGCCAATGTGCATGTGAATATCACGGGCACCTTGACCGGCGGCAGCGCTGGCAGCGATGTGATCTTCAACGGCAACAACGTCTCGACCGCCGACTTCACGATCTCGACCGCGCAGACCTACAACGGTCCGACGTATGTCACCAACGGCAGCACGTTATTCTTGGGTGCGAGCAATGTTCTGCCCAGCAGCCCCCACACCGATCTGACGTTGACCAGCACCGGCGCCGTTTCAACATTCAATCTGAGCGGCTTCAGCGACACGGTCCGTGTGCTTGCCGGCGATGCCAATGGCGTGGTTACAAACACCAATACGTCGACGATCAGTACGCTCACCGTAGCGCCAACTGCCGCCGGTTATGCGAGCTTCGCGGGCTCGATCAACGGAAACTTGAACGTGGCGTTCGGTGGGGCGGCAGGCACGGCCGAGGTGTTAACCGGAACCAGCAGCTACTCCGGCGCCACGAATGTCAACAGCGGTGCGCTGCTCGTCAACGGCTCGCTGACCAGCGGCGGAACGGTGACTGTCAACTCCAGCGCCAGCGGCAATCCAGGCATCCTCGCCGGTATCGGCACAGTGACAGGCAATGTGATGATTGCCGGTGACGGCACGTCGACGCACAACGGCGTGCTCTCGCCTGGAAACACGATTCCCGACATCAACAATCCCGACAACTCGCATGTCGCTGGCTTGCTGCATGTGGCTGGTAATCTGACCGTCAGCGGTACCTACTTATGGGATCTGACGGCCGCGACCAACAGCGCAGCGATGGCTGGGGTGGCGTACGATCAGGTTGCGCTCGGCGGACATAGCCTGAGTCTCGTATCGGTCGGCGGCCATGCACCGACATTTGAATTGAACCTCGCCGGTGGCGCTCATCCCACCGCAGGTGGCTTTTGGGGCTCGACCGAAGTGTGGAACGTGATCACCGGCTTGACGGCCAACCCAGGCAGCCAGTTCGCCCTGTCCCTGGCCGAGGCGAATACCTGGAGCAGCCTCGGCTCGTTCAGCTTGCAATATTCAAGCGGCGCCGAGCAACTGATCTGGACCCCGACGTCCGTCCCCGAACCAGGCACGATGCTGCTGGGCGCGCTTGCCGCCGCCGGCCTCGGCGTCCGCGGCTGGCGTCGCCGGCGGAATGCGAAGGCTCAAGCGGCCGACCAGCCGTAGCCTCGATCCCGTCCGAGCCCGGCTACGCGATCGCGTCGACCGATGGTTCCCACGAAAGCAAGAAGCGAAACGGCCACGCCCGTCCAATGCGTGCGCCGTGCAGTCCGGCTTGCTCACACAGCCGGCGCACCTCGTCAATGCGGAAGGCCGCCTCGACCGATCGCGGGCCGTCGTGATGTACCACCTTGCTGCACGACACCAAGCGGCATGCCAACTTCACTGCCGCGTAACACGCCGTGCTGCGCAGCAGATCGTTGACCAAGACTAACTTTCGAGCCGATTTGGCCATCCGGCGCAATAGCTCGACCGCTTGCGGTTCGTCCTGATGGTGCAGAAACAGCGACGACATGACGACATCGAACGATCCGTCGATCGGCTCGTTGAACACGTCGCGCACCGCGAACGTTGCTGACGCCCCCTGCCGTGTTGCCCGCCGCTGAGCGTGCTCAACGGTAACCGGGCTGAAATCATATCCCGTGACGTGCAAATTCAAGCCGCGCCGCTTTGCGCGATGGCAGAGGCGAATGGCCACATCGCCGCCTCCGGCTCCCAGGTCGAGCACCGAAAGATGCGCGCTTCCCGTACGACGCGCAAGCGCCCGGATCGGTTTCCACAGAATATCGCTGCTGCGGCTCAGCGCATTAAGTCGCGCAAGCCCGCGCAATGCCGCAACACGGTGCTCCGCATCCAGCCACGGCTGGTCCAAGACCTCGGGTTCGCGTCGCCGCTGACGTAGCCATCGAAGCACGCGAGCCCCTCCCCCAAGAGTTGGCAAAATGCAAAACGGCGTTCGAGCAGGCCGGAAGCCATCGCTGGGCCAGCAACCACGTTCATTTCCGCAGGTTGTAGCAGATGAGATGGTCTTGCTCGCGCAGATACAACTTGCCATCGACGATCACCGGATGCGCCCAGCTTGGGCGTTCACCGCTTCCCGGCACGGTGAACGATCCGGTTTCGACAAATCCATTCGGATCGGCCTTGGCCAACGACATGACTCCATCGCTGAAGTGGATGTATAGGCACCCATCGGCCGCGGCCATCGATGCCGAGCCGTGTCCCGAGCCACGTGCCTTCCACTTAATTTCGCCGGTCATCAGTTCGGCGCAAAAAATGATCCCTTGATCGTCGGAATCGCCGTACAAGTAGTCGCCCACCAGCACGATCCCGCCGTGCTTGTTTGCCAGCGCGGGATTCAACGGGTAGACCTCTTCGACCTTAACGCCGAGCCCGTCGGTAACCTGCCGCAGCAAGGCGCCGCCGCGCTTGTAGCCTGCCGAGAAGAAGACCAGGTCGCCGCGGACGATCGGCGTTGGAATCACCGCCGTGGTTTTATCGATTTCATACGACCACAACAGCTTGCCATCGCTGGCACGCACGCCCAGCGCGCCGCTCGCCGTGGTCTGTACGTACACCTTGGTTTTGCCGATTTGCGAGATGACAACCGACGCGTGCCCTGCCCCGCGATCACCTGGGCGAACTGTTTTCCAGACCAGGTTGCCGTTGCGCTTGTCGAGCGCGACCATCGTCGCCTGTTCGCCGCCCGGAGTGCAGATCAGGTTGGGACCATCGATGAGGACCGATTCGCTGTAGCCCCAACCGTCTCCCTTCTTTCCGCCAAAATCGGTCTTCAGGTTCTTGCGCCAACGTTCGGAGCCAGTCGCGGCATCGCAGCAGATCAGGTCGCCGTGGGCGCTGAGCGCATACAGTGCATTTCCGTCGGCAGTCGGCGTCGATCGCGAACTCTGCCAGGTAGGCTTGCCATCGGTCCATGGAGCACCGACCTTGAGCTTCCAAACTGGTTTGCCGGTCCTGCGATCAAAGGCCAGTAGGTATTCGTCCTGGTCGTTTGCCGTCGAAGGCGCATCGCCAAGGGTGTAAATTCGCTCTCCGGCGACCGCCAAACTTGCGTAGCCACGCCCCGCTCCGGGCATGTCCCAGAGCAACGGCGGCCCGCCTTCAGGCCATTGCTGCAGCAGTCCGGTATCCGACGAGACCCCGGTCCGCTGCGCGCCGCGAAACGTCGGCCAGTCGAGCGTGCTCGGCGTGGTCGAATTAGGGGCGGCGCCCCGAGTAGAGGGAGTGGTGATCGCAATGGCAACGCACACGCAGAGCATCAACGCGGCAAATCGCATAGGAGGGACGCACGATCGAGGATGAAGTGGGAGGGCAATTGTTCGTATCAATGTAGTCCGAATGCCATGGCAAAGCCACTGGCGGCTAGAATGTCCCCATGGAGACCCATTCGGTGCCGAAGATGCTCGCACGCATTCAACTTGTGCTGATTGTGTTGCTGTTCGCTGCCGCCGCAAATGGGGCCGACGTGCCACGCTCTGCTGCCAAGGCGGCGGAAACCGCGCTCGCGCTCGTGACGCGCAGCGCCGGCGTGTACATTGAGCAGCGACAGTGCTTCTCGTGCCACCACCAAGCCTTGCCGATCGTGGCCTTGCGGTTAGCCGAGGCACGTGGTTTCGATGTCGACCGTACCGCGCTGCACCGTCAGGCCGATTTCACGCTCGAACATTTCCACGGGCGAGCGACCGCGGTAGCCGACGGTAGGCGCGTCGACGGCGGTCCCTATGCGGCGGGTTATGCGCTGTTGGCTTTGGCCGCCCAGCGCGGTTCGAACACCGAGCAGCACAACGTTACGACCGCAGCGCTGATCAACTATTTGCGTCAGACCCAGACCCCGCTCGGCTCATGGCAAATCCGTTCTCACCGCCCTCCGATGGAGGACAGCGACTTTACGGCCACTGCGCTCGCAGTGCGCGCGCTGACGCTGTTCACCGTTGCCGACGATACCGACGCGCGCGAGCGCATGGACCGTGCAACCGATTGGCTGCGCGCGACGGAAGCTCGCACGCATGAAGATCGGGTATTCCGCCTTTTTGGTCTCTGCTGGGCGACGGCTTCGGCGCCGGATATCAAGGATGCTTCGGACGATGTGCGAGCCACGCAGCGCACCGACGGCGGCTGGGCCCAGCTCGATGAGCTTGCCAGCGATGCGTACGCTACGGGGCAGGCGCTCGTCGCACTGCGCCTTGCCGCTGCGGTGCCGCCGGACGACCCTTGCTACCAAAGCGGCGTGCGCTGGTTGATCGAGCACCAGCGCGACGACGGTTCATGGCTGATCACCACGCGCGCCAAGCCCTTTCAAACCTATTTCGACAGCGGCTTTCCGCATGAGAAATCACAGTTCATCTCGATCGCCGGCACTTGTTGGGCGTCCATCGCGCTGATTCTCGCCGAGCGCGACGGCGATGCCGTTGACGGATTAACTCCGCTGGGTTCACGGTTCATCATCGACGCCAGCGCTCGATGAGATATTGGCGGCGGGATCGAGCCGATAATATTCACTGAGCACCTCGTACAAGCGCGGGTCGTG
>DASZPI010000229.1:0-1637 GCA_035550355.1 Pirellulales bacterium | reverse complement strand
GTCGAAACATCCAAGAGCCAGATGATCCGCAGACGATCGAAAGCGTTGGACTGCTCGCCGCAAAGGCGTCGCAATTGATCGCCGATCGCGTCGGCCTCGGCGGCCTCGACCAGATAAAGAAGCTGGTCGCAGTTCTCTAAGCATTGCGGGTCGTTTGAGAGCTTGTCGGCCGCCGACCACACGACCACTCGTCGATCAACTCCGGCAGGACAAGGTTGCAAAAACGGAGCAGCGCGGTCGTCGAGCGTACAAATTGCCAAGGAGTTGGGCCACTGCCCGCCGCTGCGCAACACTTCCGGATCGTCGGCCCAGACATGCAACCGCTCTCCCAACTCCGAAAATCGCGCGATGAGCCGCGCGGCCAGCCGGCAAGCGCGCTGGGTGCGGGCGATGATCCCCAGCCGCGGCGCGGGAATCGTGCGCTCGCGGATTCCGACGGCATCCTTGAACCGCTGACTGAGCGTGCGAAACAGGCTGCGCATCATTGGCGGGTATCGCTCCAGCCAGTCATGCAGCGCTCTGGCCGGCGCGACAAGCAAGGCACCAGAAGTTCTGCTGGTGAAACGCAACGGGCGCTGCGAATGCTGAACGATCGCAACCTCGCCGATCGTTTCACCCTTGCGGATCACCCCCAGAAGGCTCTCGCGGCCATGCGCATCGCTAAGATACGCTTCGATTTCGCCATCGGCGACGATCCAGAACTCGGTGACGGCTTCGCCGGGATTCGCCAGCGTCTCGCCTGCCGCAAACGCGCGCCACTGCATCTGGCCGGCGATGGTTGACAGATTTTCCGGGTCGAGCCCTTCGCACAGCGGGACGGTTGCGAGCAACTCGACGATCCGGCGGATGTCGGCGACGTCGACGGCCATGATCACCGTGAGTGTTGCCAGTGGAATCGCGCGCACGAAAGGTGCTTACGATTTCGGTTGGTCTGCGTCCTCCGGCGGCTGCAATCGTATCAGCGTGCGCGGCTCTTGTCGATCGGCACTGAAGTGGACGAGCACCGGCACCTCGTCGTTCGTCAGGTTGTACAAACCCGTTTCGACGACAATGTTGTCGATTCCTTCAAGCTTGATAGCCACACGCTGCGACTGCCTATCGACCGATCCCGTGACCGGAACGACCTTGTCGGTGAGTGTGTCTTGCATGTTGCCGCGAATGACACCTTCCTTGTTCACGGCAAGTTGCACTACCTTATCGGCATTCGTTTGACTTGGCTCGGCAACGACGGCGAACACGCCCAGCGGAAGCCAGTCTTCGTTTTGCGACGAATTGCCAGCGTCGGCAATTTGCCCGGCTTGATCGTAGTACTGTTCGGCAGTCGCGACCGGCTGATCGCCGAAGTACACACTGCCGTCATCGTATGCCACATTACCACCGTAGTCGTAGTACGCGCCACTGCCCGTGCATCCGCAGTAGCCACCGGCGAGCGCCCAGGTGGCAGTCGCCCAGGCCGTGGTGGCGACCGCCCACTTCCCCGGCCACCAGGCGCCCGGGTATCCACCGTACCAGCCCGGCGTGAAGCATCCCCAGTGTGTGTAGGCACCGTTGACGGCGCGCCAGGCGTCGCCACCGACGAACTGCCCGTTGACGAATGCTGAACCGCGGCCAGCGGTCACCACGTTGCCGCCGGGTCC
>DASZPI010000228.1:0-8037 GCA_035550355.1 Pirellulales bacterium | reverse complement strand
ACGCCCAATCGTGGTCAACTTTGATGCTGTGACGGCGTCCGTGCTTACTAGCGTGCCTCCGGCGTGTTTGCCCTAACTGCCCGTTACAATCGACGGTGGCGGCGCCGATGCCTGAAAGGCCTCGACCGTTGCCAAGCCCGTCGTCGGGTTAATCTTTACCCACTGCCAACGCTGCGACGAGCCGCTGCCAGCCGTCAGCCAGATATCGGTTTCATCGATTTGCGTGGTTTGTCCCTGGTTGCCGAACTCGACCTGCGAGCGCGGCGACGGCGACGGTCCGTTGCTGCCAACCGCCGCCAACTGCACCATGCCTCCTGCGCTGAGCAAGTTGTTCAGCAGGGTGTACTGCCGTGTCGCCGTGTCCTGGGAAGTATAGAACGGGGTCGATGGCAGCGCGGCCAGCGCATTGTTCGTTCCCGTGTATTCCAGGTAATAACAATTGTTCGCCAGATCGAACGAGACGCGATATGTGCCATTGTTGGCCACGGCCAGACTGCGCGCCCGGGCCATGTCCGAGGCGACAATCTGCGCGACTGCATTCAGCTGCGCGGAAACGCTCGATTCGAAACGCGTGATGATCAGGGCCGCAAAGATGCTGGCGATCAGCATCACCAGCATCAACTCGACCAAAGTAAAGCCGACCCTGGTTCGACAGCGACCGCACATTCGTCTATTGCTTATTTATTGTCGACCACAACCCGCAGCGCGCCCGATTTGAGCAGCAAGTTCTGCTCTTTGACCGAGCGATTAAGCTCGCGAAGCTGGCCAATGATCTCGTTCTGCTGGTCGACCGCGTTGGCGAACGGCGGATAGACCGTTGGATCTTGGGCTTCGCTGCCCCGCCACAAACCTAGCACGCACAGCACGACCGCGTTCGCCGCCACGAGCACAACCCATCGTTTCGATTCGTTGCGTTGCATCGGAACAATCCCTCGAGAAGGAATAAGAATCACGCGATTAGAAGATCTCGGTCCAGCTCAGCACCGTCCAGGCCAGCCCCGGGTCGCTGCTACTGGGCACGTAGACCTTGTTGCTAGCATCCTTGAAAAGGTACGACACTGAACTCGTTTCCGGCGCCACCGTCAAGGCCGGTGTGTACCAAAGCCCGAACGCGTTCAGCCAAACCGGGTAATAAGGGACGTTCGACTGGCTATTGAACAGGCTCCAGTACAGACTCCACAAAAACGAGCTTAGCCCCCATTCCGTACGATCGTCGAATTGCAGCCCGTTGCAGATCACGCGGCCTTGCAAATTCAGTGCAGTGTTTTGAGTGCCTTGCAGAGCGTTTAGCGCGCCCCACGTGGCCACGAGCCCGCTGATCGCGACGTTCGCCCCCGAGCTGATCTTCACATTGCCGGCCGCGATGATCGTTGGCAGCATCACAGGCGTGGTCGAACCCATGAGCGCCGGCAGCGACGATGCTTGCAGCGCGATGCCCGAGCCGCTGATGACCAGGTCGCCACCGACGACCAACGTGCCGGAAATCGACACGTTGTTGCCCAGAGTCAACGACCCCGAACGATAGAAAATGCCCAAGGGGTTGGTGCGCGGATCGGGTGCAAGCGTTGTGTTCGCCAGACTCGATGGCACAATCGCGGCCGAGTAGGTCTGTCCGCCAGGATAGAGCTGATAACTCGTCAACCCACTCGGATAGCTCCAGTCGGTTGCCGACGTCGAACCGATGGAAATGTTCGACACGCCCAAAGAATTGTTGAGCAGATTCTTGGTCATGCCGGTAATTCGACTATTGGGAATGCTGACCGGACCGTTCAGCGGGCGATCGTCGGGATACCCGTTGCCGCGCATTGCGTTGATATCGCTGAGATATCGGCTCAGCCCGTAGCTGCTCGGCGGATAGCTGTCGGCGAGATAGAAATTCCCCTGCACTCGCACCGCTCCGGTGATGCGGCACGGCAGCTCGAGCTGAAAATCGTCGGTGCCGGTCTGGTACACCGTGTAACCGAGCGCCGTGGTGAACGTAGCGGGGTTGGTCGACAGCTGCCGTGGAATCAGCTTCATCACCGCCTGCACTGTATAGTTCGACGCAATCGTCGGGCGCGCCGGATCGGTAGCGATGCCCAGCGACACGACGGTCACGCGGTACGACCAATCGCTGGCGTTGGGGCCGGTCGTGCTCAACGAAGCGTCGCCGGTTTGAAACGTCACCCTAAAAGATTGATTGCCGCTCAGCGCCCCGGTTACCGAACTAGTGACGCCCGCCCAATTCGTCTCGCTCATCTTGCGCATGGCCGTCTGCATGCCGGTCATCGCGGCCTGCCGAGCCAAAAGATCAAGATTCGAATTGCTCTGCATCAAGCTTGCCGACGCCTGCGAGCGAACGACCGCGTACGACAAACTCAAGGTGATCGACAGCAACAACAGGACGATCATTACCGCCATGCCGAGGCGCGTCGTTCGAATTGCAGGTCGTCGGCTCATGGCGTCATCTGGTAATAAAGCGTCGCGGAGCCAAAAAATGGCAGCGGCAACTGCCCGGTAGGATCGGCTTGCCCCGCCTTTTGCGACGGCATGAGCTGCAACTCGGTGCGAACCCAGACCTCGCGAATGCCGAATTGCGAGCCACACATTCCCTGCGGCCACGGCAAGTTTGTCCAGGTCGTGGTGCCCGCGCTGTACGAAGCCAGGTTCGCTGCCGTTGGCGCCGTCACCAGTTCGAACCGCACCGCGCCGCGAGTGCTCGCCATGCCCGATGGCAGGCCGGAACCGTTGACCGTGCACGGTCGTAGCAAGGTGGTTAGCACGGTCTTCTGCGTTGTACTGGCGGTTTTTAGCGAGTTGAGCGTGGCCCGCCAACTGCTCGTCTGCAGCGTGCTGTCCAACGGAATGGTGCGCGTATCGCTGGGCGC
This sequence comes from Pirellulales bacterium, assembly GCA_035550355.1. Lineage (GTDB taxonomy): Bacteria > Planctomycetota > Planctomycetia > Pirellulales > PNKZ01 > DATAXP01. The sequence continues at coordinate 5,170 of DASZPI010000228.1, read as the reverse complement.
GCTAAACTCGATCAACGAGCCGGGGCTGGCCGGGTCCCACGAATAGAATATGCACTCGCAGATCTGCGGAGGCCCCAGCGCGTTGGCGGGAGTGCCGGTCGGATGCCAGACGATCAGCGTGTCGGGATAGCGATAGGATCCCAACGTGTCGACATACACCCCGACGCCCGGATGATTCGGCGCCGCGTACGCCGTCGTGATCATCCGATTGATGCGCTCGAATGCCACGCGCGCATGCTGCAGCGCTGCGGAGCGTCCGTCGTTGTACGTGGCGCTCTGCTGCACAGCGATCGCCATCGTAGCCATCGCCCCTGCCATGATGCTCATCAAAGCCGAGGCTAACAGCAACTCGAGCAGCGACATTCCTGCTCGCTTGCGATTTTGCGCGTCGCGCCGTTCACGGTGTGGGCACATAGCTGAACACCGTGCTGATTGTCGCGAGGGATATCGTGCCCCGAACCGGGTCGTCGTAGAGTATCTGCACGCGGGCCATGCGGTAGTTACTGGTGCCGCTGGTCAGCGGCGTGGACAGCGCCGTGTCGGATACGTAGAACACGTCCACCTGCTGATGCCACCGACTCAGATCGCCTGCGAACATTTGAAAGCCCGGATCGCGTGTCTTTCCGTCGCCATTGTCGGTCGTCAGCGCGATGCCCCACATGTCAGTAGGCGGCTGGATGCGCACTCCGTTGTAATCGTCGATGTCGTTGTACTGGCGACCGGGCAGCGACGACTCGGTCGAACTCGGCCCCAGGTACGTGTCGTACGGCGTGTCGCCCGGCACCATGTACATCTTGGTCGAAAGCTCGTCGATCAACTGCTGAGCCAGTCCCAGGGCAATCTCATTGCGCACGTTGGCGTCGACCGATTGCACCGACTGGTTCAGCGTCAACAGCGCTGCCGATCCGGCCACGCCAAGAATGCTCAGCGACACCATCGCTTCGATGAGCGTGAATCCACGGCGCGACGGTCGTTTCATGGTTCGTGTCCAGATCGCAACGGCTACCGCTGAACACTACCGCACGATCCAGCCGCGCGTGGCCGCACGCGATCCGCCCGAAACGATTACAGCGAACGTAACGACGATCCCGCCGTGCGGCAGTCATTTGAGGGTGGGCGCCATGCGACTGTTCGACATCGTATGGCGGCGGAAAACCCGCTAGCTGACAGACGGGTTCTGACATGTCGCGGTGGCGCTGCAAAAGCCAAGCGCTACCTGTGCGCGTTCACACGTTGCGCGGTAGCTTGCGGGCACGTCGAGCTCGCACGAGACGGCAGCCGCCTCAGGCTCGAAGCTCTACGATGGGCGGTTGACTTCCTGCAGCTCGATGCCGAAACCGGCAGCGTTGGGCACCTTCATCCGGCCGTCGATGATCGTCTCTGGCGGCGCGACCACGTCCGCCCGCCAATCGACTTCGTTCCATTGGATTTCTAAAGAATCAAGGTTCTTCAGCACGGCACATGCCTGCACGCTGGCTGCGGTGCCGACCGGGCCGCTGGGATTATGCGGCGCAACCCGCAGGCCAGCTTCGTCGGCCAGCGCCGCAATCTGCAGCAGCTCCTGCAAGCCGCCACAGTGCTTGACGTCGGGCATGATCACGTGCACCGCCTGCTTGTCGCACAGCAATCGAAATCCTTCGACGCCAAACAGCAACTCGCCTCCCGCCATCGGCTGTCGAATACCCTGCCGGATGGCCAGCGTATCTGCGACTTGCTCCGGGGCGACGGGCTCTTCAAACCACGCCAGATTCAACGACTCCATGCGCCGCGCCACGCTCCGTCCCAACACAACATCGAAGTAGCTGTGACAATCAACCATCAATTCAATCTCAGGCCCGACCGCTTCACGCATGGCTGTCATGCATGCGATACCTCGATCGACGGCGGCGTCAACGTCGGCCTGCCGGGAACCGGGCTTGGGAAAGCCGTCGAAGGGGGCCGCTTTCAGCGCGCGAAAGCCGGCAGCCGCGGCCGCTTTTGCGACGAGCGCAAAACCCTCAGGCGTACGGTCTCGGGTGGCACGATTGATGTTCGCATACACGGGAATTGTGTTTCGCCGTTCCGAGTTATCTCCCCAGCCGTTGGCCCGAGCCAAGACTGCAAAGCTGGGTACGCCCTCAGCCTTGCCGATCAGGTCCCACAAGCCCTGCTCGATCGCGCTGTAGGCGGTTGCCGATACGAGCCCTCCTTGGCGCGCCCGCGGCTTACCGTTGGCGCGGTACTGTTCAACATCCGGCGGCTTGCCTTTGAGCAACTCAAAAAAACGCCCCAGCTCGCCTTTCATCCGCGCGACTTGCTCATCGGTTGTATTTAAATAACCGAACGCGTCGGATGCTTCGCCTAAACCAGTTAGTCCTCGATTCGTCTGTAGTCGGACAAAAATCCAGACGGTGCGCTCGGTGGCGCGCACCGGAAACACCTCGATCCCCGTGAGCAGCAGTCCCGGATCGGGCATCGTCGCAACGATCCGATCCGTGGCATTCCATGCCGACGCCGCCAGCGCGGTGCCGAGCACAGTGCGGCGGTTAACGCGATACTTACGCTGCATGCAGCGAACCCTGTCGAACTCTGACGTTCGGTTTGGCGATTCCGTCGATCGGTTGATTGTCGCTCAACAGCCGCGCGGCATCGCTGCGCGCCTGAGGACGGCAACGTCCGCGCGCCGCTAGGCAGTAACACGGGCGCAACGTCTGCCGGCACATAGCCCACAAGCGCGCTGAGTGCCGCCTAGTTGGCGTACAACTCGTGTCCATCGGCAACGGTGTAACTTCGCCGAACGGCTGAGTCTCGCAACCAGCTTGATTGTAGTCATCCCTCAGGCGGTCTGGGCCATTGCCCTTTTCTCGCATTGAACCAGGCGACCTCGCATTGAGCGAAGACATTGTCCCATCGTAGCAAGGCCTCGATCGCTTGCACTCGCGATGCGCGCGTCATTACGCCAGCGCGCGAGCCAGTGGTAATTGAGACGATTGATTACGGTCCTGTAGGGTCGCCGACGGCACTCGCCTTTTTAACGAGCAAAAACCTTCCGCTCATCGTCGGCAGGCGCGTCGGGGCATGTAGATTGCGGGCAACTAACGCCGCTTTGAAACGGCTGCCCGGGATGAACCATGAGCGACCAGCCTTTCCCACGGTCGATGAACACCGTTGCCCGGCTGAGCATTGTTGCTGGCCTGCTCGGGGCGATCGGAACTGTGTGGATGGCATTGATGTTTGTCCGTTCGTCGTACGGAACCGACGCCGGCGTAACCCGTGTTCAGCCGGTGCCGTTCAGTCACGAACACCACGTGGGCATCCTGGCGATCGACTGCCGCTATTGCCACACCTCGGTCGAGCAGGCCGCATTCGCTGGCTTCCCTGAAACCAAGATCTGCATGAACTGCCACTCGCAGATGTGGATTGGCAGCGCGATGCTCGAGCCGGTCCGGGCCAGTTATCGCGACAAAAAGTCGTTGCACTGGAATCGCGTTCATAACCTGCCTGGCTTTGTCTACTTCGATCACAGCATTCATGTGCAGAACGGCGTCGGCTGCTCGTCGTGCCACGGTCGGATCGACGAAATGCCATTCACCTATCAGGTTCCTTCGCTGCTCATGGAGTGGTGCCTCGACTGTCATCGTCGGCCGGAACAGAACCTCCGCCCACGCGAAGAGGTGTTCAACATCGCCTATCAGCCGCCCGACGATCAGCTCGCGCTCGGACGCGAGTTGGTCAAATCGTATGGCGTGAAATCCGCCACCGAAATCACCAGTTGCTCGGTCTGCCATCGATGAATTCACGCAAGCAGCTACACGCCGCGCTGGGCTCGTTCGACCGGCTCCCGGGCCAGGCCGGGCGCGAATTCTGGCGCAGCCTGGACGAGCTCGCCGACGATCCATCGTTCCAAAAGCTCATGATGCACGAGTTCCCGGCGCAGGCCTCGGTGTGGCCCGATTCGCTCAGCCGGCGAAAGTTTCTTTCGCTGATGGGCGCTTCTCTGGCGCTGGCCGGGCTAAGCGGCTGCTCGGTGCGACCGGCGCCCTCGACGCAAGTCGTGCCGTACGTGAATCGCCCGGAAGAACTCATCCCCGGGCGGCCGCTGTTCTTCGCCACTGCTTTCACCCACGGCGGCGAAGGCATGGGCGTGCTCGTCGAGAGTCACGAAGGGCGGCCGACGAAAATCGAAGGGAATCCGGATCATCCCGGTAGCCGCGGCGCAACCGATGTGTTTGCTCAAGCGTCGATCCTCTCGCTGTACGATCCCGACCGTGCGCAAACGGTCACGCACCATGCGCAGCCGCGCACCTGGGACGAAGCGGCCAACGTCCTGCGTACCGCGATCGACCAGCAGCGCCCCAAACAAGGCTCAGGCCTACGGCTGCTCACCGGCGCCGTCCTCTCGCCGACGCTTGGGGTCCAACTCGATCGCCTCTTGGCCGAATTGCCGCAGGCCAGGCGACATGTCTGGGAACCGGTCCATGCCGACGGCGCCTTGCAAGCCAGCGAGCGTGCCTTTGGCAGGCCGTTGGACGTGGTATACGACTTCAGTCAGGCCGATGTGATCGTATCGCTCGACGCCGATTTTTTGATTCATGGTCCCGGGCACCTGCGGCATGCGCGCGATTTCATCGATCGCCGACGCATGCCAACGGTCGAGGACCAGGCGGCCGCGGCCACCATGAATCGGCTCTACGTTGTCGAGCCAGCAATCAGTTGCACTGGCGCGAAGGCAGATCATCGGCTGGCAGTGCGCGATGGCGAAATCGCAATTATTGCGCAGCGCCTCGCGACGCGTTTAGGGGTCGCAGGGGTCGAATCAGGGCCACAACTCCAGCACGATCGGTGGATCGCAGCGGTGGCCGACGATCTCAACGCTCATCGCGCCCGATCGTTGGTGATTGCCGGGCATCGCCAGCCAGCCGCGGTCCATTTGCTCGCCGCCGCGATGAACGATCGGCTCGGCAACGTCGGCTCGGCGCTGCGATACATCGAGCCGATCGAATGGCGGCCAACCGAGCGCTCCGCATCGTTGGGTGAGTTGATCGAGGCTGCGGATCGCGGCGAGGTCGAAACGCTGTTGATCCTCGATGCGAACCCGGCCTACACGGCCCCGGCCGACGCCGCGTTTCTCGACCGGCTGCAAAAGGTGCCGCTGCGGATTGCGATGGGATTGTACCGCGACGAGACTGCC
>DASZPI010000227.1:0-10822 GCA_035550355.1 Pirellulales bacterium | reverse complement strand
GTGTTCAGCGTATCGATGGCATTGAAGCCCTTGCCCTGGATGTCGAGCAGGCCATCGTGGTTCGTGCCGTCGTGGAGTTCTACGCTCATGGCCCAATGTCGCCGTTAAAGATGCTGTTACCCATGACCGAGTTGTCGACCTGGCTGAACGACGTAAAGGGCAATGCGCCGACGTTAATCGCTTCGGCATCCGTCGGTGGTCGGTTCAATCCGTACCGGCAATACGACGTGACATGAAAGATCTTCTGCTGCCCGTTGGGGCTGATCGTGGGTGCGCGTGGCGTAACCGTAGACTCCAGCAATGTGCCTTGGATTGAACTCTGTCCGTCGCTGTATGTGTCCGACGGCCGCGGCACCTGCGGCCAGTCGCCAACGCGTTCCGCTTCGTACCAAATCTCGCGCTCGGCAATCGCATCAGCGAGTGCATAGAACCTGCACGTGTCCGGCGGAGTGCCACCGCTGCCACTACTGCTACTGTCGCTGAGTCGGCGTGCAATCGGCATCTGCACGCGGATCGGCCGAACGCTGTACTTCGACTCCATGCGGACCATTGTGTAGACCGCACGCTGCATTTCTTCATTGTTGTAGTACGGGTCGGTCCACGTGTTCAGCGTGGTGACGATCTGGCCACTGACTTGCGTTGGGTAATCTTTCTGGTTCTCACTCGCAGAGCCGCTCTGCTGCTGTTGAGTCGGCTGAAGCGTGATGCCGTGATTGCCGCCGCAGGGAGTCTGCAAATAGCACTGCATAACCGCGAGCGCCGCGGCTTGGTCTTCGCCCGGGTTGCTGCGAGCGATGCCGTAAGGGTTGTAGCCGAACAAGTTCGGCTCTTGGCTGATGCCGGGATTGTATTGCGGCCCGTTCGGAAGTGGTGGGGCGCCCGCAGGGGAATTAAGGGAGAGCGGAGCACCAAGTTTGCCGCTAGCAAGGTTCCCCAGGAATGCCGCCGGATCATCGGGGTAACGAGCGAGGCTCATCTGAACCTCGACCTCATTGCGATCGCCGATGTGGTCGATGATCGCGCAGTGTGTGAGCAGCGATGTAAACTTTTGTTCCTGCGCCAGAACGGTCGTTTTGCTGTAGTTGAGCTTTGCGTCGGCAACGGCAACTGCCAAAGCAATGAGGGCACGTTTGTCGGCACCCGCATGTCCGGTCAGCCGCACCGAAAGATGGCTGGCGTACGTCACGCCGTCGTCGGTGCTTTCCGTGTGCGTTCCATTAATGGAAGTTGCCGGCCAAGGCGCCGACGTGTGAACCTGCCGATCGACAACCGTGTAATCGCACGTGAGGCCATCCGCGGCGACCTCATAACTGAGCGATGCACGCTTAAAACCCGGTTCCAGGCTCGGCACGCAGGCACCCTTGAAGGCATGAGCAACAACTAGGGCGGTGCTGAGTCGAAGCTGTCCGCGAATCGTGCGCGTGATAAAGAAATCGTCATCCATCTCTTCCGAGATAGACCACCGGTTATTAAGGATGAATCCGCTTGCCGTGCTTGTTTGATCGGCGCAGAACACGGTTGCACATTCGATAGCGAAGCTGACGCGAAACACGCGATTGCTGGCGACGTGGGTGATGCTGACCCGCTGAGGCCTGGGACCATTGTTCACATCGCCATTGGTCCCGTAGCCGCCGATGACGCGTAGTGCTTCAACGCCACCGAAGTTCACCACCAGCTCCCTGCGGGGCTCCCACAAACGTTTACTGATGTCGTTAAGGGCCGTTACCGCGTTCGTGGTTCCAGAATTACCAGAGTAAATGTTCGGCGCCGTGCCGCTGCCGACCTCCCCCTGGACGTGCATGATGCCTTCGAAGGCGAGCTTGTATCTCGTGAACAGCACATCGGTTCCAGACTGATCGTATTCGACCTCCTGGTCCCACGTGCGCGTAATCACGTTTTGAAGCGTGACGCCGTTGTATGTGACGGTGGTGCCCAACTATGGCCTCCCCGTCGGCAACACGCCGACGTTTTGGCGACCACCGAACGGTCCGGCCTGTTGGCCACGACCCGGCGGTGGATTGAAATGCTTGACGTGCCCGCCGGCGCGAAGCTGATTCAGGAAATCAATATGCGCCTGCTGTGGCGGCCCCCTTTTGTCGTCGTCAAGCTTACCGATCCACTTCTCGTAGAACGCCTTTGCGACCTGATAAACCTTCTGGATTGGATAAAGGATTGCGTTCAGAGTTCTCGCAACGCCGACGAGTGCTATGCCGGTGATATTCTTGATGTCCTGCGACATTTCACGCAGCCACTGTGTTTCGTCGTTGAGCTTCAGTAGCTGATTCCCGAGTGTCTGCGCTCCACCGCCGGTCGCCCTTGCGGTCCTGCCAGCCAGAATCAACTGCTGCCGATCGAGCTTCGCAAACGTTCCAGCAATGCGCGGATCGAATCGTCGCAGCTCGCGCTGTCCTTCGATGGCGGCACTGCCGAGCTTCTTCAGCGCAAGCGTAGCCGCGATGGCCGTGGTCACCAGACCGGCGATAGCTCCAGCCAATTTTGCCGTGCCACCGAGCATCCCGCCGCCGGCATTCCTTACAACAGCACCGTGCAAACCACTCTCTGCCGCCTCGACCATCTGCCCCTTTGATGGCTTCGCGACTCTGTATCGCTTCGACACGTCCGATTCGTCGGGCATCAACCCGGCCCGCTTGTAAATCTCAAACTTACGATCCGTGTCTTTGGTCCGCTTTGCCTCATCGGCAGCTTGCTTTTGCGCCCGCGAGATGAACAAGCTGGGCGTATTGTCCTTTGAATCGCGCAGCCGCGAGACATGGCCAGCGACCGCAGCCACAGCCTTGGCTAGCTCGACCGCAATCGACCGCAGCGGGCCGGATTCAGCGTGTCCGCCGCCACTGCTCGACGATCCGCTCCGGTGCGCATGCTGAACCGCCTTCATCCGCTCGGCAATGTGCATGCGCGGCAACACGGACGCCAGGTTGCCGGCGATGTGTTCGAGCCGCGAGATGGCAGGACCTAGAGAACTCATTCATCCACCGGGGCGTTTTGTCGGCTGGCTTGTTGCTGGGCGAATCGCAATCGACCGACGTACATCTGATGCCGAAACAGCGACTCCTCTGGCGACTCATACAGGGCGACGAACCATTCCAGGTCTAGCTCGCCGCCGATTCCGGACTGGACTCCTCGGACAACGCGGTAGGCGAGTCGGGTTTCGGTTCGCTCAGCATTGAGCCAGAGTCCAAGGAACCGCTCGTATCGGTCGCGGCGGCTCCCTGCTGGTCCGATGAGCGAAAGAACTTCGAGTCCGTAAGAGCAGGCAAGGTCGGCATAGCACCGATGTTTTTTTTTAACGCCTCCAGGTAATCCGAGAGGCTGGCCAGCAAGTCGAGACGCTCCCATGCCGTCAGGCCGGCGCCAGTGGCATCGTCGATCGCATGCACGCCGAACACTTCGTCGATCGCCTTGAGGCAGATACTCGTCTCCGGCTCCTGCCCGGTATCGACCAGCTCCGGCATCGTCTCGATGTTGAACTCGGCATGGTTGACGATGCCCCGCCAGAGCACAAACGGATCGCCGTAACGCCAGCGCGCGCCGTCCCAGTAGCGGAAGATCGCACGGTGCCGAGTGCGGCGCCAGGCGTTGAATCTCCGGAGAATCGACAATGGACTGACCATGGTTGCCTAGCTGTTTGTGAAGAGCACGCCGCTGCCGTCCTTGTGGCATTCCCATTCGCAAACGAACGTCGCGAACTTGCTGCCGCGGTTCATCTGGATTGCCGAACGGGGGATGGCGCGATTGAACGTACGTGGAGCGTTGGTGTTCACGAGCGCCAGCGTCATGTAGTAGGTGCCCGCGAACATGAGCGAGCCGGTGGCCGCCGGGGTGCCGACCGTTGCTCCATTCACGCGGGCCTCGACGATGGACGCGACTGTGGTGTCAAACTTGGTCAGCTCGACGCGCACCCTGGCAATTTCACCGAGATAGAGAATGTCGATGGGCGGGCCAGCTTCCCCGCCGTTTTCGTCGCCTGGTACGTCCTGGAAAAAACCCTCCGAAATGCAATCGACCGAATCGCGAGTGTACCCCAGCGATTGCAGCGAACCGCCGCCGGGTCCGATGCGAACCAGCGTCTTACCGGGAACAACTACGCCGAGTGACATGGTTTAATCTCCACCGAAGCCACGGCCGAGCGGCAGTCGCGACGAACGATTGGGGTAATAGTTTCGCGTCCGATCGGGCAGCAGATTCAATCGCTGATACGTTACAGCCGACGGACCATCGACTTTTGGCAGCCCTGCATCGACGTTCGTGGTGATGTTGAACAGATTCACGCCCTTACGGAGCAGCTCGAGCTGGTCCTCGGCATGCTGCACGAGGGCGACGAACATGTCTGAGCTGTACTTCTCGGGGCGACGTCCGACGAGCATGGCCATCGCCAGCTCGCACGTGAGCCGACACAGCAGCGCCTTGGCGTTGCCGGTCAGCGAAGAAAGCTGGTCGACGGTGTACTGGCCGCTGACGAGCAGTGCTGCCTCGATGCGTCCGCTGGCATCGTCGAGGGCAAGCGACACGTTCGGGTCGGTGCTGATGTCAGCTACCGGCTCGTCCGTGTCGCTTGCCAGTTCGGCAATGTCTCGCGAATCGAATCGACCGACCAGGTCGGCTGCTGTCGCGTATGCGGCCATGAAGCCTCCCGCTTCGGCCGACTACGCGGCGTTCTGGAACAGCACACCCGACGCCGGAGCGACCAGCTTGTACACCAGGTTCTCGACCACTCGGGCACGCGTGCGACGGTTGTTGGTGTCGCGCAGCGTCTCGACGGTCATCTCCTCTTGGGCGAGGCACACGCACGTCGAGAAGTTGGGGGCATCGGCGACTCCCACCAAGCCGCCCGGTCGCGAGCACATGAACGGCGTCGCGGTCGGCAGCACCTGGCTGCGTGCCGTGGTCGCACCCTTGCGGGTCGTGACCTTGCGGGTCTTCTCGACCACAACCGGGAAGCCGTAAAGCTTGTCCGGCAGGCCGTACATGGTGTTGCGGCCCGGCAGCTCGCCGCGAACCTGCGCCAACGCGTCGGGCGAACCCTTCACGTGGTCGACGATCTCCTGCGTCTCGCTGAGCTGGCCGGCGAGCGCCGAATTGATGACCACGATGAGGTCGTCGAGCTCGACCGCACCCAAGGTGTCGTCGAGGATCTTCTCGGCGGCCGTGATCAGGCTGCGCTTGACGTCCTGCCGAGCGGTCGTCGACTGCGCCCAGTTGCCCGAGTTGCCGCTGATTCCGGTCACGTCCATCACGTGGCTGGAATCGTAATTGCCAGTCGTGGTCAGCGTGGTGATCGCGAGCTGGGTCCGGGCGGTCATCGCCTGGCGGCACTTGATGGACGTGTGGCCCATCAGGATGTTCCAGCTCGCCTGGTCGATTGCCAGGTCGCCGAGCTGGACCGGATAGGCGTAACGCAACGCCTTGAAGGGCATCCAGGCGAAGCTTTCGGTGCCATCGACGCCGCTCGGGGCTTCGTCACCGTCATACCAGACGAAGTTGCGCAGGTCGCTGTACAGCAAGCGGCCGGCTTCCTCGACGGTCATCAGCAGGTAGTAGCCGGCGATCTTTTTTACCGGCACCACCTGCGTGTAGAGATTGACCGCAAACTTGTTCACGTTGCGGGCAAAGTCGATCACCATCTTATTCGAGCCGTCGTGGTCTCGAATGAAGACGTTTTGTGCACTGGGATAAGCAGCGGTCATGTAACGAACCTCCCTGTTCGTGTTTCACGCGGCCGATCCATCGGCCTCGGTGATGCTTTGCCTCGGGTTCAAACCATACGGCACACTGGCCGCGACGACTTAGGGACTACGAGTGGTATTGGTTGCGGTTGCAGGCGACCTGGACGCGAACGAGCTGTCCGGAAGCCCCGGCCGCTTCGAGGGCGACGGCGCCGACCTCTTCCAAGCCCGAGTTCGCAAGCGCCACGCCGCGGCCGCTGGAATCGCTCTTGAGCTTCGCGCCAGCCGCGAACGAGCCGCCGGCCTCGAGCAGTGCTTCCTCACCATCACCGAGCAAGCTGATCGGATCGCCAGCCTGCGCGTGATAGGCCGAGACCGACTGGTCGGTCAAAGGCGGATAGTTCGTGCCGGTACCGCTGATGCCGATGACTGGGTCACCGGCTCCGGCTTGGAGTCCGTAGTCGTCGTTGCTGCCGTCGACCTTCACGAACCGGCACGGATAAATGTTCCCGTTGGCAAGGAGCCGTGGGCTTCGATTCATGTGAGACATCTCCTAATTCGCGAACGGTCGAAGTGTGTTGTGATCGTGGTTTCGAAACTGGTCCCAGCTACTCCGCGATGGACTCACCGCGGCCCAGCCGCTCGCGAATGTCGAGGTAATCGGCCGGCTTGCCAGCCTTGGCGCGATTCTCGGCAATCCGGAATGCGCGATCGCTCAGTTCGCGGCTGTACTTCTCCTGCTCAACCCGTCCGCCGGGCCGATCGGGCGAGGTGGCATCGAAGGACGGCGGCTCGATGCCGACCGGGATGCGCTGGAAGTTGGCGTCCATCATCGACAGGTGCGCCTTGAACTGCTCGTCGTTCATTTTCGAGTAGCGACACAGTTCGCGTACCTGTGGAAGGTCGAAGACGAGCGTCTGCCGGCGCTCGCTCAGCATCGAGTAGCGCTCGGCGTCGACGCGCGCCCCACGCTCGGCTTCGAGCTGCTGATTCAGCGTCGCCATCTCCTGTTCCATCTGGTGGAACCGGCGGGCGTACTTGATGCTGATGTTTTCGCCGCCTGGCGTGCCGCCACCGCCGGCATCGCCGGCACCGGCACCGTCGGCGCTTCCTTGCGCAGGACCGGATTCCGTTCCGTCGACGGTGCCTTGGGCCGAGTAATCACGCTTTTCGAGTGGCTTTTCCGCGGCTCCGCCGACCGCCGATCCAGCCGCACCGCCCAGTGCGCCGCCCACGGCGCCACCGACCGGGCCTGCGACAGCCGAACCAAGAGCGGCACCGGCCGCCTGGCCGACGGCACTGCCGGCATCCTGCGCGGCGCCGTCCTTCTTTTTCTCGGGCTGGGCAACCGCGCCGGCGGCATCGGCCGCGCCGGGCTGCGCCGCTGCGGCGCCGGTGCCTTCCTGTGCTGCGCCTACCCCCTCGCCGCTCGCGTCAGCGCCCGGGGCCTGCTGCGATTGCATCTGGCCCTTGACCCACTGGACCCAGTCCAGCCCATCAAAAGCGGCAACGATTTCCTTGATGTCATCGGGAGTGAGCGACATTGGTTTCGCATCCTCGCTGTTGGGTTCGGAATCAGCGCCGTAACACCGCTTGTTGCCGGTGTCGTCGCTGGGAACAAACACGTTTCCAGGGCCTGGTGAGGCGGCCGCGTACTTTTCCATCACGCGACCATTGCGATGTGCCGAGTACAACAGCCCCATGTCGAGCCGTGGCGCCTCGCCACCCAGCAGGGCGATCGGGTCGAGGAACATGTCTTCGTACCGGTCTTCGAGCCAGACTTCCGGTGACCGTCGCGGATACTTGCGCACGCGTGCCACGTCTTCGCGGAAGATGTGAAAGTCGGCGAGGATCGCCCAGCGCTGACGTTGGCCCGTTTCCCCGATCTGGCCGATGCGAAACGGCCCAGCAAATCCGACGATTTCCGGCTGCTTTGCCGCGCCGCTGGTGAGCGCCTCGGCGTCGGGCGTGTGCCCGATGATGAGCGTCGCGTAGTCACCGGTCTCGTTGATTCGTCGATTGCAGCGAGCAGCGATCGCTTGCAGCTGCTCGCGGCTGAAAGTCAGCGTTCGGCCCGTTTTCGTCGAAACAGTCTGGTGCTCGGCGAAGACCGGCACGTCACGCCAGGTCACAAACTCGCTGTCCGGGAATGCCATCGCCGGATCGGCCGGGCGCGTGTTCGCGCGGGGGACTTCGAAGTCCTGGTCGGCGTTCGGTGCTTCGGCGAGTGCTGTGGCCATCCGTTGGCGCAACAAAAAAGGCCCGCTGACGGATCGTGGAAGTTGAATCCACTGATTCGTCAACGGGCCTGAGGTTTTCAGTTACCCGAGGGTAGTAAGTTTTTCGTGCCAAGCTCAACTCAATCGTGGTCGAATCGCACGCTTGTGGCTTTCGTGCGGCCGAGCCTTCCGTCTTTGACCGGAATCTCGACAACCACCGATCCGTTGAAGTCTGGCTTCACCGCTTCGGCCAACAGCCGTTCGAGGTGCCGGATTGCCGACAACCTGCGAAAGCGGTTGTTATCGTCTCGCGTAGTTTTGTCTTCGACGGATGCCATTGTCAAGCAAGTTTTTGGTAGCCACGCGTCCGAAAGGCATCGGCAAGCGCACTGCGGAGCGCGCCGAGCGTTACCGTCAGCGTGCCTGGTGGCGATGGTGTCGCAACCGCTGCGGGGGCACCTTCGATCGTTGCGGTTGTCGGCGTTTCGACGCGACGACGCTCGCTGTTCTCGCTGGGTGTGGTGCCTTGTGCCGATGCAGCAGAGTAGTCTTTAGAGTCGCTGGCAGCATCGTCACGATCATCAGCTCGACGATCCAAATCATCGGCTTCGCCTCGCTGTCGATTGGCTTGCAGTGCCGCCCAGACCTTATCGGCGTCATCGCCACGGGGCATGCCGAACACGCTCGGGCGATCATTGGCGCCTTGGTCGCCCATTCCGGGCGCCGAGCCCTGTGATGCTTGATCAATTTGCGCTTGCTGCTGCCGGCTGAGAACACGATCGTCCGGACTCGGCTTGCTGGCGCCGACCAAGTCCATCAGATCTTGTTCTTTGATTTCCATGCCCATATCGAAGGCGTCTTTCCACGCCTTCAGCTTGGATTCGACGTCGGGGGCTTCCGTGTCGATGCGAAAGTACACCGGAACTTCGGCCATGTGCGGGCAATTGAAGAGCTTCAGCGGTTCAACCAGATCGGTCGTGAGTGTCTCTTCGGCATTCGTGGCATCGTAGCGCACGATCTGCATGTAGGTGTCCATGTGCACTTCGGCCTGAGAGCTGCCCAGGCCGGCGGGCCCCGCTTCGGTCGTCATGGTCTGGCCAAGGATGTACCGCTTGATCTGATGGCCAAAAAACTTCTCGATGACTTCCTTCAGAATTTCGACTCCGGCGGCCGATGGTTCGATGCGATCGACGCCGTAGGAATGGCTGTCGTCGCCAACTGGGCGCGGCACCAAAATGATGTTGCGACCTTCGCCAACGCGCTCTGTTGCTGCTTGCTCGGTTCGCTTTCGGGCTTCCTCGTTGCCCCACGGGTAGTACCAGATCTCAATTCCAGTCGCCGTGCGTTCGATGTGATCCATCAAAAACGCGAGCGTCTCTTGCTTTTGGTACCACGCCCAATAGATTCGCGAACGAATACCGATACCGTGAATCTTTCCGGCCGACTGTGGGTCTTCGAACTCACCGTCTTCGATCAGGTGTTTGTGGATCGCGAGCAGCGGCCGCTCCCACGGATTCAGAAAGTACGCCAAGCCCTGGTCGGTCGGCTCGACTTGCTTGAACTTCTCAACCGGCCAGCGATCGGCAACTTTTGATCCAAGCTGGAATCCTGCACCGACGCGAATGCCGACGCGTTCGCGGACGGTTTGCGACCAATCGTCATAGCCGAACACGAGCTTGTCGCCGTGCAGCGGGCGCCATCGCTCGAGGTGCAGTCGCATCCGTCCGCCCAGACGCCGCCAGCCAAATCGATGCGTGTTCGCGTACTTCCCGCACCAGATGGCACGCTGGAGCGACTCACGGTATTGCATGAATCGCGGGATGCGCTTGATGATGCGGGTAAGCTCGTCGGCCATTTCCTTCTGGGCCGGGTCGTTCGCATCCTCGGGTTCGAGGTGCCAGTTGAGTAGGCTCACTGACCGCTGACGCTGCTCGACGCACTCCATGACCATCGGGTCATTGAGCATGAACCGCGCGTTGTCCCAAGAGTGCTTAATCGCCTCGTCGGACGGTCGATATACCCGCGCAAACGAACTGACGATGCCGACGAATGTGGCTACGTGCGGCGTGACATCCCGGCCGAAGTTCGGAGCCATGCCAGGGACCGCTGCGGCAGGATCCTTCGGATCGAGTTCGACCGCGCCGACTGGCGTCTCGAATTTCTCTTCGTCAGTGAGCATTAGTAGCGATCCCGGGTTACCACCTGAAAGACGAGAAAGAATGGATCGCCGTCGGTGGGCGTAATCGTGTACAGCCCGTCATACAGCCGTGATCCGTTTGGGAAAGCTGAGCCCGGCAGCGTGTGACGAAAGTTGTAGCCGGTGGCGTCGGGCGTCCAGATTTGATCTGTTTGCAAGGTGTCGAAGATCACATCCGACGGCGCCAGAGAGCCCGAACCAGTTACCGTGCCGTCGGCGTGGTCCACCACGGACCATTCGATCGACAGCACCGCCGACGAGACAACCAGCACGCCGCTGACGTCGCGAACGCGTGCGGTGTACGCAATCGAGCTGGCCTTCGGGATTGTGCGCCGCGGTGCGATCACGCCGGCTCTCCTTCTCGAAGGATTGCCTCCTCAGCACCCGGTACACACAGCCAAGCTACTTCAGCGAAGTAGATATTGCCGGTGGGGGTTCGGCCGAGAAAGAACTGAAACATGGGTTCGAGCCTTAATCAATCCGTCCGGTGATGTAAAACGAGTCGCCGTTGCCTGGGGCCGCTGGGAACGCTGTCGCAAATGCCAGCGTGCGCGTTGCGCCGCTGTAGCCGGTGATCTTGCGAGCTACACCCTTCAGCGTTCCGGACGTAAACACGAGCACCGATCCGACGTAGAACGAGTTCGTCGAGTTGAGCGAGCTCGCGCCCTTGAACGATGCGGCGGCCGGCCCGGTGTCGTTGACAGTCGCACCAACGAAGACGT
>DASZPI010000226.1:0-1506 GCA_035550355.1 Pirellulales bacterium | reverse complement strand
TCGATTGGGGGGAAGAATGATTTTTCCGCGCGTCGCGCGGAATCGTTGGGCGACGGTCCAACAGCGCCACTTGCTCCGGAGCGTCTCTGGAGGGCCTTGCGTTCCAAAGTGCCAACCCAGGTATCGCAGGTGATGTTCGTCGTTTGGGCTGAACGTCATGAGGCCTTCCGTGTCAAGCTGTCACGACAGATGTTCGTCAGCGCATGACGAATCCCTCGTAGTTGTTGGCGGCGACCGCGTCACACGTCGTCTTGTAGCCGGCGAAACCGCCCACGTACGGCATAAACACCCGTGGCTTGCCCGGTATGTTCGCGCCAATGTACCAGGAATTGGCGAGAGGATAGAGCGTGCTATCGGCCACCTCATTCACATGCCGGACCCACCCTGCCTCAGCAACGGCACTCGGCTCAATTCGACACAATTTCTTCGTGCGCAATGTCTCGATGCAGTCGGCGATCCAGTTCATATGCTGCTCGATCGCCACGATCATTTGCGTCTTCACAGAGGGGCTTCCAGGTCCCGTAATAAGGAACATGTTCGGAAATCCTGCAACCATCAGCCCCAGGTAGGTGAGAGGGCCGCCGGTCCATTTCTCGGTCAGTGTGGGACCATTGCCAACACGGATATCGATCTCTCGTAACGCTCCCGTCATGGCATCGAAGCCGGTGGCAAATACAATCGCGTCAAGCTCGTATTCCGCTTCACTTGTTTTGACGCCGTGCTCGGTTATCCCCTCGATGGGGGCGCTCCTCACATCCACCAGCGTCACGTTGTCCCGATTGTAGGTCTCATAATAATTAGTATCCAGGCAAAGTCGCTTGGTTCCAATCGGATGGTCCTTTGGCGCGAGCAACTCCGCGACTTTCGGGTCGCGAACGATGCCGCGGATTTTGTTGCGTACGAACTCAGACGCCGTGTCGTTGGCCTCCTTACTCAGTAGAAGGTCGGTGTAGGAATACAGGAAGCTTATGCTTCCGCCTTCCGCCCATTTCGCCTCGTATTTGGCTTGGCGTTCTTCCGGCATTGCTTCCAGCGCCGATTTAGTTGGCGGTGGATAGCCTGCGATGCCGAAGGGCGTGTCGTAAGCGGCAGCGCGGCGAGCCTTGTAGTCAGCCTTGTGCGCGCGCTCGATCTCCGGGTCCATCGGCATGTTACGGGCAGGCAAACTGAAGTTGGCCGTGCGCTGGAACACGTGCAGATGGCTTGCCTGTCTTGCGATGATCGGGATCATCTGTACCCCGGATGAGCCCGTGCCAATAACGCCTACGCGGAGGCCACTGAAATCCACGCCCTCATGTGGCCACAGGCCGGAGTGATACCACTTGCCCTTGAATTTGTTCAGTCCTTTGAAATCGGGCAGGCGCGGCGTAGAAAGATTGCCAGTCGCCATAATGCAGAATGGCGCGCGCACCACGTCATCCCGATCGGTTCGCATCGTCCACCGGTTTTGAGCGGGATCGAACTCAGCGGACGTCACTCGTGTATTGAGCTGCACATCGCGGCGCA
>DASZPI010000225.1:0-3730 GCA_035550355.1 Pirellulales bacterium | reverse complement strand
CCTCGACGAGGCCACCAGCCAAGTCGACCTGGAAAGCGAGCAGCTCATCCACAAGGTGCTCGAGCAATTCACTCGCAACCGCACGACGATCATCATCACGCACCGAATGAGCACCCTCAGTCTGGCCGATCGGATTGTCGTGATGAACCTGGGCCGAATCCTCGACGTCGGCACGCACGACGAACTCCTTCGGCGCTGCGACCTTTACAGTCGCCTGCACGATTTGCAGTTCAAGCAATCGGCATAACACGCTTGCCGATCGTTGCTCTGGCACAGCCGTTGCTTTACGCCAGCACTGTCGTTCGCCGCGGGGGTGCTCGGCGGGACCGGAGCAGCCTTCCAGCACGCCCGCGGCCGAACGACGTGTTCCGGGGATTTCACAGAATCATGCAGAAATCCGCGATGTTCGCCACGAGCAGGGTGTTGCCGGGTCTGAAAACGTACGGATGTTCGAACGGCACCAGTTCGCGAGTTAGCCTTTGGGGTGTTTCAAAAAGATACAGCAAATTAATACACTGTTGCGAAATGGTACATTCCGCCTGGCAGGTAGCCTGGCGTGTGATCAGTAGGGTTGGAACGTCAGAAACGGTGAATTGGCCAGTAGTTTTAATTTGCAGTCGCCCTTAAATGGCTTAAGATGACGCCTATTCACGCCAGCATCATTCCCGCCGGTGGAGGGATATCCATGTCTCAGGGTCTGTGGCGCAATGCGCTTGGCCATTTCGATTGGAATCGAATTCTTATGCGTTGTACGTTCACGTTCGGTGCTTGCACATTGTTCTTCGTCGCCTGCGCAGCCCAGGCTGCAGAGCTGAAGAGCGGCGAATCGAAACCGGCGCTCGGCAGCGGGGTATCGTCCAGCGGCGCCGGCGAAGTCGGCATCGTTGATTTCATCAATGCCGAGATTCGCAAAGGCTGGGCCGACAGTGGTTACACGGCCTCACCCAAAGCGACCGATGGCGAATGGTGTCGCCGCGCATTCCTCGACATCATCGGCCGCGTGCCGACCGTCGGCGAGCTGAACCTGTTCATGTCTGAGCCGGCCAACGTCAAAAAGCAAAAGCTGCTCGACCGTCTGCTCGATTCCGACGAGTACGCCGAGGAATACGCGAACTACTGGGCCACGGTCTGGAGTAATCTGCTGATCGGCCGTCCGCCGCAACGGCGTGTGAACGGTGAGCTGGTGAATCGCGACGGCATGCACCAGTATCTGCGGGTCGCGTTCTTGCGCAACAAGCCCTACGACCAAATGGTGTACGAGCTGGTGAGCGCCACGGGCAACACCAGCCCCGACGAGCAAAGCTACAACGGTGCCACGAACTTCATCGCCAGCATGATGAAGCGCGATGACCCGATGCTGACGCAAGCGACCTCGAAGACGGCAAAGATCTTCCTGGGTCTGCAAGTGCAGTGCACCCAATGCCGCAACCATCCGTTCAACGACTGGAAGCAAGAGCAGTTCTGGAGCATGAACGCTTTCTTCCGGCAAACGCACGTTCGCGAAGTCAGCCGGCAGGGGCGCGACGTGGAGTCGGCAGCCCTGGAAAACAGCGATTTCCGCGGCGAAGGCTCGACTCCGAATGAAGCCGAAATCTATTACGAGCTGCGTAACGGCACGATGGCCGTGGCCTACCCCACGTTTGTCGACGGCACGAAGATCAACCCGTCGGGGTACGTGAGCGAGATCGATCGCCGCAGCGAGCTCGGCAAGCTGATGATCAAGAGCGAATACCTGGGCAAGGCGATCAGCAATCGCCTGTGGGGCCATTTCCTGGGTTACGGCTTCACCAAGCCGGTCGATGATCTGGGCCCGCATAATGTCCCCTCGCATCCCGAGCTGCTCGACCGCATGGGCAAAGAGTTTGCCGGTCAAGGTCACGACTACAAGAAGTTGATTCGTTGGATCGTGATGACCGAGGCGTATTCGCTCTCCAGTCGCGTGATGCCGAAGAACAAGAAAGACGACCCGTCGCTGGGCGAGAAGCCGAAGTTCAGCCGGTTTTATTTGCGGCAAATGCAGCCCGAGCAGTTGTACGACTCGCTGCAGGTCGCCAAGTTCCTGCCAAGCGAAGATCGCCGCGAGAAGGGAACCCTTGACGATCGGCTGCGTGCCCGTCGCGAGTGGATGGGGCAGTTCACGGTGAACCTCGGCAACGATGAGGGCGAAGACCTCACGACGTTCAACGGCACGATTCCGCAAATCCTAATGATGATGAACGGCCCGCTGATCAAGGAAGTCACGGGCACCGAAGGGGGCTCGCTGCTTTCAAAGCTTGCCGCCTCGGGCATGAAGCCCCAGGAAGTGATCGACTACATGTATCTCGCCGCGTTCGCTCGCAAGCCTGGGCCGCAAGACTTGGCCATGTGCCAGGCGGCGTTGGCGGCACACGGCGCCGGAGCAGGTTACCAGGATATCTGGTGGGCCTTGCTCAACAGCAACGAGTTCATCTTCGTCCATTAACGAAACCTCCAAGCTCCGCTCTCACCCGACCACACCATCACTTAGGGAGAACCTGTATGTCGCGCCGAATGCCCGAAGGAATGACTCGCCGTCATTTCCTGGAGCACCTGGCCACGGCCTCGGCCTTGACGGTGCCCACCGCCACGATGTTTACCAGCGCTCTGCGTGCCAACGCGGCGCAGCTTAAGAGCAACCACAAGGCGTGCATCCTGCTGTACATGGGCGCCGGCCCGGCCACGATCGACATTTGGGACCTCAAGCCAGGCCAGCCCACCGGCGGCGAGTTCAAGCCGATCAGTACCAGCGGTGACGTGCAAATCACCGAACATATGCCGCTGATGGCCAAGCAAATGCACCACGCCGCCATCGTGCGTTCGATGAGCACGCGTGAAGCCGATCACACCCGTGGCCGCTACTACATGCACACCGGCTACGTGCCCAACCCGAACGTCGATTATCCCAGCTACGGTGCAGTGATCGCACACGAGTTGGCCGAGCAATCGCGGTACATGAACCTGGAAATCCCGCCGTTTGTCTCCATCGGCGGCGGCAGCGTCGGTCCGGGTTTCCTGGGCATGAGCTACGCTCCGTTCGTGGTCGACACCAACGGTCAGGTCCGCAACCTCGACGTCTCGATGGATCGCGGCCGCTTGATGGACCGTATGGCCATGCTCAGCCGGCTGGAAAAGAACTTTGCCGGCAACAGCGAAAAGGAACTGCTCCGCGGTGAGCCGGCCTATGATCACGGCAAAGTGCTGCAAAGCACCGTGAACCTGATGACCAGCGCCCAGATGAAGGCCTTTTACGAGGTCGACAAGGAGCCGCAGGCCGTCAAGGAACGTTACGGCGCAGTTGCTGCGGCCGGCGCGCAGGGCGGCATGGGCCGCAACACCGGCTTCGGCCGCGCGTGCCTCATGGCCCGTCGCTTGATCGAAACCGGCGTGCCGTTCGTCGAGGTCGATTTTGGCGGCTGGGACGACCACCAGAATGTGTTCGCCAACTTGAAGACCCGCCTGCCGACGCTCGATCAAGGCATGAGCGCACTGATCGAAGATCTTGAGCAGCGCGGCATGCTCAAGGACACCACGATCGTGTGGATGGGCGACTTCGGCCGCACCCCCCGCATCAATCAGAACGCCGGCCGCGACCACTGGAGCCGGTGCTGGTCGGTGGTCGTCGGCGGCGGCGGCATCAAGGGGGGCGTCGCCTACGGCAAGACCGACAAGGACGGCACCAGCGTCGCCGAGAACGAAGTGAGCGTCCTCGACC
>DASZPI010000224.1:0-14260 GCA_035550355.1 Pirellulales bacterium | reverse complement strand
CCCGCAAAACACCAGGGCAGGCCGGGAACGCAGCTCTTCGTACGCTACGCGAGCAGCGAAGGCGGCGGTTCGCAGCCGAGCGGGCCATGGCGCCAGCCGCTTGATCGTAAGTCGGTCGTGCCGCCCGTCGGAGTCCGCATCCCGAGGGTCATTTTTAACGATCACCGTAAACGATGATTGCGGCAGGTCGCGGAGCATCGTCCGCAACAGGATGGACGAATACAGCGGGATGCCGCCGCGAGCGTGCAAGTCGGCAAGCCAGACGTGTACCTGCCTGGTGCCAAGGACCGCCGAACGGTTGCCTTGCATCGACTAAGCGGGAGCCGGCAGGGTTTGCGGACGTTGCAACAATGGATGAATCGCAGGACGGCTAAGCGGGTACAGGCAAACCACGAGACCGACCATCGTGGTTGCCAAGGCCGAAAGCCAACTCGAAGCTGTTTGCTCGATCTGAAAGCTCATGCCCACCCAGACCACGCTGCCAATGGAATGCAACGACGATGGGTGAGCCGACAAGCATGCCGCGGCCACCGCACGCATCAAGGCGCCGATGCAAGCCGCCGACAAAACCACACCGAACCAGCCGAAATTCGCCCACGCCTCGGCAATCGGACCGATGCCGACGGTCGTGTTTCTCAAGGCCGATCGGTCGGTTAGACCATAATACAGACCAAGGCGATCGGTGGCCGCATGGTGGTTAGGTTTCGCGCTCCAGATGAGCCGTGGGACGAGCAGTTGTGGGATGATGGCGTAGGTTTCGCCATATAAATACGGCTTGGTCGTCGGAGTTTGGTTGACCGCGCGCGCGAGCACGTAAATCAGGTTCGATCGTGAAAGCACGTCGTGTTGCTCGCGTACGACTTGATTGCCGAACAATGTTCGCGATGAGGCCTCGATCCAGTAGGTGTAAATGTCGATGATCCGCGAAATGGTCAAGGTGCTTCCGTTGCCAAAGGTATTTCGTGTGTCGCCTTTGCCGAGATTGAGGAACGCCAGCAGACCAATTCCTGCGCCAATCAGCAGCCACGGCACCTTTGCTCGCGCCTGGGTGTACGCCACCAGGCAAACAACCAGGTTGCACATGCCGTAGACCAATGTGGTCGACGCGAAGCTGACGGTCAGTGTCAGTCCGACGACGGTGCCCAACAGCACCGATTGTCCGCTGGTCAGAGTGCGTTCGCCGAGCTGGCGGAATAAGATCCACGTTGAGATCATGCCGGTCCCGGTACCGACGACGTGCACGATATTTGCCGAACCGCGAACCATTTGGTTCACGAAGTCGAGGAAGCCAAAACGATAGGCGACTGTGTACCCGAACCAGCAAAACAGCAGGAAGAACCCGAACTGCGTCATCGTGCGTTCGGGAATGATGCGGTAGGGAAGAAACGGCGTCGGCTTCGCTCCCTCAGGATTTAACTTCCGGTGGTAATAAACGCAGATCGCAACGGTCAGGTACACGACTACGATGGCATCGGTCGTTAGCCGAGTGGCCAGCGGGTAGCCGGTGTACATGCTGTTGGAGTTCAGGATTTGGTACGCGTAGTACGGAAAATGAATGGCGCAAAAGCATTGAAACGCCGGCGGTTCGCGCTCTTTCTGGCTGGCCCAGATGAACAGCGGCAGCACACTGAGAAACGCCATCAAAAATCCGGCCGCCGCCTCGGCAAGCGACAAGCCGGCGATCCGCTGGTTGCGGAAGACGCAAACAATAATGAACGCCAACGGGATGGCGAAATGCTGCATCTTCAGCGGAACCTGGAACTTCCGCCGTGCTTTTTTCAGTCCGTAGCTTGTGTACGACTTCATCGCGCGAGTGGGTTGGCGACCGAACCGAGCGTTACGGATACGGATTCCATTCTACCGACCAAGACCGTTTTGGCAGCGGAAATCAGGTGCGATTCGGTGGCTTGGGGCGAGAATTGGGCCGAGAGCTCACCAGCCCGGCGGCCCATCGCGGCCAAGGCTTGCTTGCCGATCGAAAGCAGACGGCCGGTTTTTTCGCGAAAATCGGCCCAATCGCCCGCGTGGAACACCTCGCCGGTCGTGCCCCTCTGCACCATGTCGGGCGCGGAGCCGACCAGGTCGCTGGCCACGACCGGCCGGCGGCAGGCCATCGCCTCGTTGACGGCCAGCCCCCAGGTTTCGTCGCTCGCCATTGAAGGAAGCACGAACAGATCGCCCAGGCGATATACGACGGGCATGACACTTTGATTTTGGAACGGCAGCAGCCGAAAACGGTCCGGGTGGGCGGCCGCCAAAGCATCGACCGCCGGGCGCTCGACTCCGTCGCCAACCACGATCAGCAGCAGGCGTGGATCGTTCATCGCCACGACGGCGCGCATCAACTCGACCGGCTGTTTTTTCGGCTGTAGCTTCCCGGCAAATAACAGCACGATCCGATCATCGCCAATCGCAAGTTCGCGCCGCCAGTCCAGAGCGCGTCGTTCGAGCGCATCGGCGGGCTCGGCAAATCGCTCGACCTCGATCGAGTGCGGGCAATAGAACAGCTTATGCTCGGGCACGCCGAATGCGCGATAGTACTCGCGATTGTGAACGCCAACATACAAGAACCCGGCCGGCCAGCGGTATATTCTTCGCAGCACGACCTCGCGAAGCGACCGCTTCCACCGACTGCCGGGCCGCAGCAAGTGCGAATCGCCGCGGAACAATAACGGAATGCCACGCCTCGACATCGACCGCATCAACTGCAAGTGGCTCAGGTAAGCGTAGCCGGTCAAGTGCACCACGTCCGGTTGCCAATCGACTACGGTTTGAACAAGTTGCGGATTCCGAAGCCCGAAGAAATGGTCGGTGCCAGGATGCCGCGCGACGTTGGGTACCGCCTGATACGGGTATCCTTCGGTTAATGGAATATCCCAAGCGACGGGCCGTTGAAACCCCGAGTCCCAGATCGGCTCACGTTCATTGAACCAGGTATAAAACACCTTAAGCTCGACGTCGTCGTGTCGGGCCAACAGCCGATAGATCGGCGCGTTGTACTGGATCGGGTGCGAGACGACGATCGCGAGTCGCATGCGGCGCGAACCACTCAACGGTGGGCTTGTGCGGATCATGGGCGCGCGGTCGGTGTTTTTCCGATCGATGCTGGCGCGTCGTTACCCACGCAGCGATCAAACAACAAGGCGTGCTCGTGTGCCATGGCCGAGGAAAGTTGTGCTTCCAGCAGCTCGCGGCGGTCATGACGAGTTCCGGCGGCCGCTTGGGTGAGGAAGGCGTGGATGGTTTGGGCCGCTTCGGCCGGCGACGGCGAATCCGTGCCACCAAAGGTGATCAACGAGGCGACATCGGCATGCGATTCGAGAAACGCCGTCGCCGGCGAGTCGTTTTGAAGTACGGCTAAAACCGGCTTGCCAAATAGCAAGTAGTTGTACAGCTTCGATGGCGTGTAGCCTCGGTCGTCGACGCCGAGCACAAGCAGGCCATCGGCCTCGTGCGCGAGGGTTAGTGAGGTGCGATAGCTGACCGTCGCGGGCAGGTCGGCGACCAGGTCGCCGACGCCGTGCCGCTCGGCGATTCCGCCGAGCATTCCATGCCATTCCTCGTGGCTGCCCGCCGTGCCGTAGAGCTCGATTCGCAAGCGGCTCGCGAGCGCGGAATCGCTGTCGCGCAGGCAGCGCAGCGCCGCACACAACACCTCAAAGCCACGAACTCGCATCGGTCCGCCGACGCCAACATGTCGGATGACCAGCGCCGGAGTGCGCGATAAACCAGCGTGCTCGACATGTTCCGCGGCCACGGCAAGGTCGCGCTCGGAGGCTGCAAACGGAATCACTGCCTCGCGCGACTCGCGCTGCCATGGGCCAGGGTTGTGGGCATATCTGTGCCGCATCTCGGCGAGATACTGAGGCGAAACCGCCACCAAGCCCGCCGCACGCGTGATCGCGTAGCGCTCCATGATTTTGGCCAGACGATTCGAGATTCTCGCCTTCCAAATTTTTTTTGTAGTGAAGTATTTTCGGTTCGGATAGTACCAAGGATCCTGCAAGTCGAGCACGTAGGGCACGCCGAAGCGCTTTTGCCACAAGGGGCCAAGGCAGAACAGCGGAAAGCTCGTCGTGGAAAAGTAGACCAGGTCGAATCGGCCCGACGCGAGCAGCTTTGCGCCGGCGCGAAACAGCGGCCACCAGGCGCGCAGGGCGATGGTTCCGATACCTGCGGCGCGAAACAGGCTCGGCAGCCAAGGTGGCACCTCGTGTACCGGGGCATCGGCAAACAAACCCGACGCCTGCGGCTCGACCCATTCAGGCCGTTGATAGCTCGCATCGGGTACTAAGAGTTCGACATCCCAGCCGTACTGCGGTAGATCGAAGGCGAGCATCCGGGCGCGGTGCATGTCGGCCAGCATTGCCGGGCGGTACGTGCTGGCAATGATCAGCACACGCCGCCTTGCGCGCTGCTCGTCCGTGGCATTCAAGTCTGCTGCTAGTGATCCCATGGTCCCGCTCACAGTGTTCAGCCCACCGAAAGCCGGTGTTGGCGCACCCAGTGAACGAGGTGGACGAGTGCGAGGATGTCCGCAGCGCGCACGCCAGGCCGCGACTCGCGAAACCCGCGCCACAAGTGTTGCACCGCCGCGGGACGAATTGCCGCGGCTTGTAACGTTTCGGCATCGTCAAGAATCGAAGATATGGTGTCGGCAAGCTCGTTGCGCAGCCACAATTCCCAGGGAAGTACAAACCCCATCTTCTGCCGGCGCACGACCTCTGGCGGTAAGGCCGCGGGTAGCGCGTCGACGAGCAGCCGTTTCGGCGACCTTCGGCTTCGCCAGCCGCTTTTCAGGCGGCCGGGAATGCTCGCCAGCGCATCGACAAGCCGATGATCGACCAGCGGCACGCGAACCTCGACTGGATGCGCCATGCTCATCTGGTCGGTGTCGCGCAGCAGCGTGTCGACCATGTACAACGACAATTCAAACAGCGAGAACGCGTTAATCGCATCGAGCCGCTCGGCGGCGGCGGTCAACGCATCGATCCGGTCATCGGGCAGCGCGATCGGCGTGTCAAAGTAAGTGTGCTCGAGCAGGTCGCGGCGGCGCGGCGGCAGCATGACCTGCCGAAAAACGGTATAGCATTGCAATCGCGATGAATGATGATCGAGGATCGCTTTCAGCTTTTCAGTACGCAGTGAATTCGCGGCCGAGCGACGCAAATAAGCATACAACGATTTTGCGGCCATTCGATACAACGGGTGATCGGCATACGCGGCCAAGCGGAAGTTCGGGTAACCGGCGAACAGCTCGTCGCCGCCCAGCCCGGAAATAGCCACTTTAATGCCGGCTTCGGCGACTTTCTGCGAGATAAAGAACGTGTTGACGCCATCGATCGACGGCCGATCGTACGCCGCCAGTGCCGAGGGAAAATGCTCAATGATCGACTCGGGCGAAAGCATCAGTTCAGTATGGGTCGTTCCAAATTGGCGGGCGACATGCGCCGCGTGCCGCGATTCGTCGAAGTCGTGCTCGCCAAAGCGGACCGAGAACGTATGCGGCTGATGGCCGGCGTGCGCCAGCGCAGCGACAATGCTGCTGGAATCAATTCCCCCGGAAAGAAACACTCCGACTGGCACGTCGGAGATCATGTGGCTGGAAACCGCTTCGATCAACGCCGGTCGAACGCGGGCGATCGCCTCGCGGTAGGACAGCCGTTCGCAGTTGGGCACAAATGCCGGTCGCCAATACCGGACCTTCCGTGGGACCAGTGGCCGCTCGGGATGGCTGAGATCGAACCGCCATAATTCGCCTGGCAGCACGCTCTGGACCCCTTCGATCATGGTCCAAGGCCCCGCCGTGGCGCCGAACGCCAGGTACGAATCGATGGCAACAGGATTCAGTCGCCGCGGCACAAGTCCCGATGACAGCAGTGCACGCACCTCCGAGGCAAATAGCCAGGTTGATGCATCGGCCTGAAAAACATACAGCGGTTTAATCCCGACACGGTCGCGCACCAGGCACAGTTCCTCGCGCTGGGCATCGTACATGGCAAAGGCGTACATGCCACGCAGCAAATCGACCGCACGCACACCGTGCGCAGCCCACGTGCTAAGCAGCGTTTCCGTGTCGCAGTTCGAGTGAAACTCGCGATCGCCAAGCGTACGCCGCAGGTCGAGATGATTGAACAGCTCGCCGTTGTACGTGACCCATGTCCCGCTTGACGCGTCGGTCATTGGCTGGTGACCCGCCGCGCTAAGGTCGAGGATCGACAGTCGAGTGTGCACCAGCGCCAACCGACGACCGCCGGGCAAGGACAATTCGACCCGGCCTTCGTCGTCGGGCCCTCGATGGCGCAGACTCGCGACCATGGCCGTGGAAATGGCTTCCAGGTCGAGATCCTCACGCGCTGTCAGGATGCCGGCGATTCCGCACATTGCTTTAGTTCGTCACCCTTGGGCCAACTCGACGAATCGGAGATAATCGCGAGCGCACTGTTCTAGCGTCAGATGCTCGAGGATGAAATCGCGCGGATGGAATCGTCCCGCGGCGAGTTGGTCAAGGAAATTGGCGAGTTGATCGCCAAAGTCGCCGAGATCTGTGAACTTTACGCCGCAGCGCTCGTCCCAATAGGGGACTGATGTGACCGGCGAAAACGTGACGCGATCTGGCCAATAACTGGGGTCGCGCCACGCGCCGCCGCGATCCCAGGCCAGTACCGGCACTCCCGCCGACAGCGCCTCCTGGTACGCAAATCCCTGCGTTTCGTGCTCGCAAATGAATAGCATCGCGCGCGCGGACGCAAGCGCCTCGCGAAAATCATCGAGCCGATGTCCGCCGTACCGCAGCACCCGATAGTTCAGGCCCCGGCGATCAAGAGTGTGCAGTAGCGGGGCGACGAGTTCGGGAACCAAACGTTCGCGCTCCCAGCGAATCTTGTCGTACACGACAAAGTCCAGCTTCTTTTGGCTTGCCGAGGCCGGCTGCCAACGGTCGGTGTCGATCCCGGTGGGCCACGCATGGACGACCTCGCCGTAAAATTCAGCGAACATTTCTCGGCACCAAGGACCGGGCACCAGCACGGCACGAATCGGCAAGCGTCGCAACAAGTCAGGATCATCCACCGGATGCGAGAACACCGCCGACCCGAACAGGATCGGGTTATTGCCGTGCAGCCGATCAAGCACAAATGGCTTGCCCACAACGCACGCCAGCAACTTTGGATCGCGGGTAAGGTGGCGATAATCATTCACGCGGTAGGCGACGCCAATTCGATCGAGCCCCGCGCACAGATTCAAGAAGACGCGTTGTTGGCCGCCAACGATCGGTGCGCCGCGCACGATCCGACGAATCCAGCGCCTCGGGAACCGATCGAAAGGCAGCCAACGATCGGGCTCGGGTTCCTCATAAAATAGGTTCAGCACGTCGTCGCTCGGGCAAAGATCGCTTGGTCGGCAGCGCTCACCACTTGCGGGGCTTCACGTTCCCACGAATAGCGTTGTTGGGCGATGGTCAGCGCCGCCTGTCGCGCCCGTGCAAGCGAAGAACGGTCGTCGATCCAGCGATTGACAACCCCGGCGAGCGCCTGCACATCTCCCGAGGCGTAGATTTGCACCGCCTCACCGGCATCGGCCGCAATTTCGCATTGCCCCAGAGTATTGCTGGCTGCGATTGCCAAGCCCCCGAGCAAGTACTGAAACAGCTTGTTCGTCACGGTCAATTCGCGGCTGCGGCAGTAGGTTTCTTCGCCTGCAAAGCCAACGTCGTGCTCGGCGATTCGTGACAGCAGCTCTTCATTCGAAACCAGCGGATGCACAGTAACCCATGGTCGGAACGCGGGGTCACAAGCTTCGTGAAACGTCGACTCCCAATCGCTGGCCGGTGTTCCGCGCAGGTGGACTTCGACCGGTTCTTTGAGCAACGGCAGAGTGCGCAGCAAATCGCCCAACCCTCGGCCGCGTCCGAGAGTTTGCGAGAACCAGTGGATGGAAACGCGTGCTCGATCGCGGCGATCCTTCGTCAACCCATCGATCGCAGCGCGGTCGGCCCAGGGGAATACGTTGTAGACCACGTCGGGCGGTGCGACCGCGTACGCTCCGGCCAAGGCGTCGCTCATCACGGCGGATGTGCAAATGCGATACGTCCCGCGGGCGAGCAATTCGCGTTCAAGTTCCGCCAGCCACGCCACGGGCCGTGTTCTCCGCGCCTCGGGCAGCAAGTCTTCGGAAAACCAGTCCTCCATGTCGACGCCCACGCACTTTCCCTGTTCGAGCAACTGCTGCGCGACCCAAAGCGCCTGTTCTGAATGGGCGATGAACAACGACGCATCGCGCTTCAATGCAGCGTGGGCAAGCGCGATTGCGGCGCGACCAAGCAGGTGCGGGTGAAGCCGGCCACGCCGCAAGTACGCACGCCGCCGCCATCGTCCTTCGAGCGATCCAGTCGCGCGGCGGAATCTTCGAGCAACGCTGCCGCGACAGGTGTCGGCAACGACCGTGAATTTCCAACCGCGGCGTGCCATCAATTCGCGATCGCGCTGGGCCAGCGATTCATCGATCCAGGCCCCGAGCACTTCGACCTCGTAGCCAGCCGCGGCCAGGGCGTCGGCCTCTTTGATCACGCGCGGATTGTGGCAGAGATGGTTGCCCGTGAGGACGACGATGCGATGCCTGGCGCGTTCGCGCGGCTCGATCGATCGACGCGGCGGATTGCTCATCGCTGATTGCACACTAGGGATAGTTTCGCTTAGTGCGATCCGGTCGATTCGACGTAGCGGCCGTCGCTGGCAATGCGGCGAGGTCCGAAGAGACGGTGATATGCCGGCCGCAGAACTTGCCGAGCGAGATTCGACATCTGCGCGGGGGCGGTGTACACCGCGGCTGCTGCTTGCGCCAACGATGCTGGCCAGTGCCGGGCGACGGTCAATTCAAGTTTTATCGCTTCACGGCGATACAACGAGCTTTGTACATGATGCCCGAGAAAATGAACCAACAGCGGATGGATCGCGCCGACCGGATACCATGACTGGTGATGCGAATTGGTGGGCGGCGGATTGACTAATCGCGAAGCGCCGGCAAGCACATTCACGGATAGGTTGCATGGGCAGGCTTGCGGGTCGCCCAGGATCGAACCATCGTCGGGGATGGCCGCCAGGCGATGGACCGCCATGGCGATCGCCAAGAGCAATTCGTCGTTCGGCTGATTGCGCAGTCGTACCAGGCCGAGTTCGTCGTATTGTTTCTCGAGCGAGCGTGCGAACTCGTAGACCGCACTGCTTGTCGTGCCGCGCTCGAAGTAATACACGCCCCCGTTGAATTTCGGCAGCGCGGCAACGTTAAAATGCTCGCAAATGTTGGCAACGTTGCCAAACCATTCGCCCTCGGCAATCGTGCCGCCTACCACTCCTACGGCATGCCTTGCGAATCGGTCAAAGACGCTTTCCAGATTGCCGACGCACAGGCAGTCGGCATCGACGAAGAGCGTGCGATCGGCGGGGGCGAGTTGATCGAGATACAGTTTCGCTCGAAAGCCGACGCCGCAACACGTCCGGTCGAGCGGCACAACCTCGACCCATTCGCGCAGGTCGGCAGGTAAGCGATCAGGGGCATCGGTTGCGATCGCAAAGCGAGTCGCGCTCGTGCGATGCCACCACCTAAACGATCGCGCCAAGTTCACCGCGCAGTCGAGATACAGCGGCGCACCGACGGCCAGCGTCAGCACGCAGCGAGAATCAGCAGGCATGCTGTGGCGTTGCTTGTTTCGACCGTCGCAAACGGGAGACCACGGCGCGGCGAAGGCGCAACAGTTGTTCAGTGCGCGGAAATCCTAGGCGTCGGTATAAGCTCCCGAGGACGCCGCTTTCGGGCGGGAGAAACGCCGGGTCGAGCCGATAGATCCAATCGACGACTTCGGCCGCTTCCGCAGGATGAGTGTAGGCAATGTTGTGCGCCAATGGCCACAGCACATTGGTGGCGGCCCGCGCGCGGCGAGGGGTGAGCTGGTTGCGCCGCTCGAGTTCGCCGAGAATACGCTTGTAGATGTTCAGATACTGCCAGTTGGCCACGACCGATTTCATGCCGCGGTACGTGTCGTGCATCTGTCCGACGTGCCGCACCCAGTAGCCGGCGCAGCCGGGAACGTGCGTGAGCTTCGGATCGAGCAGCCCCATTTCGAGCAGCACCATTCGGTCGTCACGAAATGAAAACTCGGGTCGGCGCGGCACTTGCGCCGCAAGCTGGCGGCGAAACAGCATGCCCAGGTAATGGCTGCCGTCGCCCTCGCCGAGTTGAACAGCGAGAAAGTCATCCCAGAACGGCAGCTCGTCATGCGCGCGAATCTCGCCCGTGGGATGGTAGTAATCGTCGACGCGCGAATACACCAGGTCGGCCCCCGTGGCGATTGCCGCTTCGAATTGCCGATCAATCGTTCCCGGGCAGAGAAAGTCGTCCGAATCGAGGTAGCGGAGGTAGGCGCCCCGCGCCTGAGCTGTGCCGCGATTAGCAGCCCAGGTTTGACCTTGGTTCGGTTGTTGCACTGCGATCACATCGGGCTGCCGTTCGAGCCAGGCCCACGTCTCGTCGGTACTACCGTCATCGATCACGATAATCTCAGTGCGGCAGCGTGTACCGCGGCACGAATCGACCGCCTTAGGCAGCGACCAAAGACGGTTGTACGTCGGGATGACGACCGAGACGTCGATTGCGTCGGTCATACGGGGACGGTTGCCTCGCGTGGCGTGGCTTCCATGCCTGCGGCGTGCCGCAGCGCGGTGTACAGCGTGGCGCCCACGTCGGGATCGTACAGTTCGAGCGCGCGGGCGCGCGCACGCTGACCAATGGCTTGCCACGAGTCGCGAGCTGCCCACGCGCGTTCGAGTCCCTCGGCGAGACTATCGGCAGAAAACGCGGTGGTAAGAAAGCCGCTCGTGCCGTCTTCGATCCATTCGGGAACGAAACCCATCGGCGTCGATAGCACCGGTCGCGCACATAACATTGCTTCGACCATCACCATCGGGCCGTATTCGAATCGCGAGGGGATCGCGAGCAAATGGTGGTTTGCCCAAACAGCTCGAATATCGCCGACATGTCCGCAGAACTCGACCGATCGTTCGATGCCGTAGTAGCTGGCCAATGCCTTGAGATATTCCAGGTCGTCGCCTTGGCCGAACAACCGTACGATCCAGTCCTGCGCTCGCACGCGGCGCTCGGCGAGCGCTTCGAACAATGTGTCTTGTCCTTTCACCGCCGACAAGAGACGCGCAACGACCGCCATCGCAGGGCGCGATTCGCTGGGCCACGCGACCGGATCGATGCTCGCCAGATTTACCGGATTGATAAACACGCGCGATTGCGGCAGCGCTCGGGCAATTTGCCGTTCGAGCATCCGACGGCTTGCCTCGGAGTATTGACCCACGAGCTTCGCCTTGGCAAACATCGGCCCCGCATCGCGCCAAGCTTCAACGCGTGGCGTGTCGAAGTCGCCGTTGTTGTGCGACATGACCGCATACGGAATATCCATCTTCATCAGCCGGTGCATCATGATCTTCGCATCTAGGTACGAAGTAATGCACAGTGGACCGGGCTGACTGACGAAGACGACGTCGGGCTGGAAGCGCCAAAGATCGTTGAACTGAGATCGGGAGAACAGTCGGTAGCTCAGGCCGCGGCGAAACAGGCGGCGTTGAAAGATCTGCGCTCCGCGGCGCTCGAGCGCTGCGTATTGTTCGCCCTGATCGGTCGCCTGAAGAGTGCAGATCGCCACGTCGTCGCCGCGCGTAAGCGCCTCGTGCGCCAACGCGTTCCACAGCGACTCGGAAGCGTACCACGGTTTGCCTGGAAAGAATGTGACGACCGCCAGCCGCATCGCGCTTAGGCCTCTTTCTCGCGAAAACGTCGGACGATGCGCTTGATTCGGCGGCGCACGGCAGCATGGTATCGGCCGAAGCGCAGCGCCCAGCGCAAGCCGGTGGGCCATTGCGGCACCATGGCCTGCATCGCGCCGCCCCACCACACGCGACCCGGTTGCGAGGGCTCGACAAATGTCGGCGCGCCGAAATATGCCGCCCGCCAAATTGATTGCACGTTCATCGCGGGCCACGGCGCGAGCGCCGCCGTGCCGGTCGCGGTCTGGTCCCACTCGGCAGGGAAGTCGCCCCAGGCTGCGGCTTCTTCAAGGCTTGGATTGCGCACAAACTCGGAGAATAGTTCGAGCGTCGCTTCTTGCAGCGGGGCTTGAAACAGGGCAGGGGAGGCATTGACCGCGAGGCACTCGGCGAAAGCCAACACACTTTGGTGGACGATCTCGTGTCCCCACGTGTTTAATTCATCGTCGTGACCATGACGGAACACGGGAGTCACACCGTATTCGTTGCGCTCGTAGTTCACGACCGTGCCGTGGGGCGCCGTGCAGAAGCTTTCGAGCACCGCGATCAGCTCGGTGTCGGGAAACAGCCGCTTTTTCCCACCGAATAGGAACGTCGAGGCTCGTTCGAGCACCTCGGGCAGCGCGTCGGCGGCCAACCCGAAGTACATGCTTTCGAGCTTCAGCGATGATTCGGCGCCGAGCAATCGTCGCAGCGACCGTTCCGCCCGTCCGATCCAGCCAAGATCGACGTAGGCTGCGGGAACGCCAGGGATCAGCCCCTCTTGCGTAAGGTACTGCACGGCCAAGTCGCGCCGCTGCGACGCCTTTTGCAGCACCAACGTCTGCATCGCATCGGACGTCTTCAGGAAGTCCCAGAATCGCTCGACCCCGGCACGGTCGATCGGTGCGTGCCATTGTTCCCGGGACCAGCCTTGCGATTGCAGCAGGTCGGCGACTTCTGCGGGATCGACGGCCAACCGGCCGAGCAGCGACGCCAGCGACATCTTCTGGTATTCGGCGATGATCCAATTCGCGTCGGCGTCGGTGATCGCTTGCAGGCCGGCGACGTGCCAGGCCTGCCGGCCGCCGTACAAGTAGCGCAGCTCAAGCGGTTCGGGATCGTGTTTCGTCAGTTGTTGCGCGATCCGCAGCAGCAGCCAGCCATCGCGCGAGACGAAGTAGATGCGTTGCAGTTGCTTGCGGCGCGCTTGTCGAAGCACCCAAATGACAAAGCTGGTAAGGATCGGCGCGACCACGCTGCACGCGATGTCGCTGAGCACTTTCTCCCGGCCGGTCAAGTGATTTAAGCTTAACCGTGCCAGGCGCGACGCCGCGGCCAGGTCCGACGAGGCGCCGTCGGTCGCAGCGCGGTATCGCTCGAGCAGTTGTTCGTAGCGGTTCAGGTTTGGCTCCGAGACCGGCGCCACGCGCACGCCGAGTCGCTCCGGAACCTGCCTATCGACCACGGGATCGTTGCCACGGTGGACGATTGCCGTCGGGTGCACCGATTCGAGCCGGGCGATCAAGCCGAACATGCCGCGAAACTTTGACGTGCGATGGGCCGATGATACGTACAGCACATCATTCGGCAGAAAAAAACCATGCCGCTCGAGCTGACCACGAATGAACGCCTCGGGCAGATACATATCGGACACAAAGATCACGCGGCCGTGCTCACGGCGAGCCTGCTCGACCATGGCGCGCGAGCTGACAATCGGCACGATGAGCTCTTCTTCAATTGCCAGTTCGAGTGTCTTAAGTTGCTCGAGGTGCTCGGGCGAGAGGTCGAGCAAATCGGCTAGCGCCGTGTAGATCTCATCGAGGTTCGCCTCGTTGCCGGGCGCGCCGCTACGTGCAATTCGCTCGGCCAGCAGCCGGGCGGCCTGGAACGAGACGGGCGAAGTGTTCACGAGGCCACGTTCGCGAGCGCGCTGGCCGACGATCGCGAACACCGAGTTGGGGTCGGCTACCCGCCGCGTGAGCAGTGTGTCGAAGACATCGAAGCTGGCCAGAGTCGTTGTCACTATTTCAACCGGCCGCGGCAACGTCGACGGCGATGGCTTCTGCGAGCCGCGCGTGCGCTTGGCCGGGCGGCAATGTAATCTCTTCGAACAGTCGTTCGTAGGCGGCGGCGGTTGCGCGAATGTCGAATCGCAGGGCGCCGCGTTTCGCCAATTCGCCGTCGGCCATTCGCCGCGCACTGTCGTGCAGGTACGAGTTCATGGCCTGCGCGAGCGAAGCGACGTCGGCGCGACCGTCGTTGGCCAGCGGGATCAGCTCGCCGCACAGGGCTCCGTCCACCGTCAACATTTCGCGAATTCCGGCAACATCGGTCGCGATCACGGGCTTGCCTTGCGCCTGACATTCCATCACGAAGTTCGGCAACGTTTCGCCGACGTAATAGGTCGGCAACACTCCCACATCGATCGCTGCGATCCACGGGAGCGGGTC
>DASZPI010000223.1:0-4263 GCA_035550355.1 Pirellulales bacterium | reverse complement strand
AGAACTCTCCCATCTGATTCGACGCACCCGGGCGCGTCGCCCTGGTTTAAAGAACTGGGCGTTGCGTCGGTTAAAGCCCACGAATCCGTGAGGTAGCTATAAAGACCGTTTTTTGAATTGCCGCCAAGCACGAGTAAAGTGCCGTCGTAGAGCAACAGAAAGGCGCCAATCTCATCCTCTGACGTAGGGAGAAATTCGTCGTACTGAGTGCCTCCTGGAATCGTTGCTGTAGATTTGACTTCAGACCACGAATTGGCGATTGAGTTATAACGCCCAAACGCGAAGTTTCCCATAAACACTGACCCATCCGGCAAGAGTGCGGAGCCGGCTTCGTTGTCCATGTCTGTTTCATTGTAAGAAGCTGCCGATGTCCACTTACCCGTTACGGGCGAGAACGTGTATGCGCCGCCGGTGTCATAGCCCGGATTGAGAACTAACCCGTCGGCCAGAACTATACCAGGCGTATCGTCTACCTTGGCCGGCATATCCGGCAACTCCGTCCACGAATTCGACACGGGATCGAACAGTTCACAGACCGAGCGATCTGGCTCATCACTCTGGCCATTGCAGGTAATGTTCGACGCTGGGCAAATATATTCTCCGCCACAGACCATGTATTGTCCCGTATTCAAGGTATAAGAGGGATTGAATATACGCCCGTATTGCGAACTACCGACCGAGGCGTATGATCCATTTTCGTAGGATCCCGTGCTGTCCGGCGTGAGCGTCCACCATTCATCCCAGGTTGTACTCGTCTCGAGCCCTGAAAGGAGAACTCGACCGTCGGTCAAGAGGGTCATGTTTGCTGGTTTTCCTGCCGGCGCCGGCACGGATACCTTGGTCCAGGTGCCGGCCATCGCCGGAACGGCGAAGAGCACTGCGCCACAGAACGCTGCCAGACCACATCGTTGAATGCAGATAGCCATCGTCTTCTCCCTCGCTACGAAACCGCACCGTTTTTCTCATTCTTGAAAATGCTCGTCCTCCGAGTGCCACTTCGCGAGAGCCCAAGTTCGCAGACGAAGTGCCTCACTTCGGACCTGTCTGGACGAACACGGCATGACTTAGCCGCCGCCCGTCAAACAGATTAACCGGCGCTTCGCCAGCCCGCCCAGACCGGCCGGAAGTCGAACCAACTCACCCGTCTTGGCCAGCCCGCCGGTCTTCCGGCCGCAGGGGGCTGCCGGCGTCGCGGTGCCCCAGGTTACACTAGGCGCAAGCGGGACCCCGCGACGGATCGGCAGCAACCGGCTCCCGGTCGCGACGCACGGCACCACCCGGTAGACGGGGCGCTCCCCCACGGCTTCTAAAAGGGTCCGGGCGGCACCGTCAGAGACTCGCCCATGTCAAGACGTTTGCGGAAAAGTTCCCCGACGGGCTGGGGCACGTGCCCGCGGTCCACGAGACCTGGAGCGGCTTCCCGGCCAGCTTAGCCGACTGGGCCATCCCCAGCATGATCTTGGCGGAATCAATATCTGCGAGCGGACAGGACGGCTGGGCGCTCGAATAGAGGTTGATATAGAAGGACGAACCGTCCGCACAGCCAATAGCTCCGTACTTGTACGACGTGGTGCCCTGCAATTCGTTGTATGAGATGGACGTAACCGTGCAGGAATTGGCCCTCGCGACCCCTGCCGAGACGACAAAAATCCCTGCGACGGCGAACAGAATGATTGCGGCGTGACGCATGAACAGTCTCCTTTCGTTGAAAGAGTGCGCAAAGACATTGCGCGAGGCTTTTTCTTAGTCGGCATGCTGTCGGCTGTCAATGGCAAACGGAAGGCGAAATGCATAAGAGTTTGTCCGATCGGTTCTATTGCGATTCTAATGAAAGAAACGACTCGGCCGCCGTTATGTATCCGGCGACATTTGTCTTCATCGTTGATCTGATAGAACGGCGGCCGCCGAATCTGGCGATCGCTGGTGCGCCCCCTATCGGATCCTGCCAAACAACCGCGCGGCCCCGAGAAAGTCCGCTGAGCGACCCTCAGTTTCCATAACGATTAAATTGTCAGGCCAAAACCCGCGCTTATTCTGCCTATCCTCAGTGCCAAGGTCGTCGAACGTGGCCGTCTCTGACATGACTGTCGCGGTTACGGACCCTGGGGGGGCGTGCTTCGTCCCGAAAACCTACGGATTCGGGGCCAAAGGGGGACTCGGGATTGCGCACTGTTGGGGCCGCAAAGACTCGCGATGGCAACTCATTCCACATGATCGCCGCGTGTGACCTCGCCCCGTTCGGCTTCGCGCCCCCGCTGCAGCCGCCGTCCCGCCGGCCGGCCTACGCCCACGTGCGCTACGTGTGCGGCCACGAACGCCTTCAAGCGCGCCTTGGCGCCATCGACCCGCCCCGCCTCCAGCTCGGCGATAGCCGCCTTTACAACCTCCACCGCGTCGACGGCGCCGCCTCGCCCTCCGCCCCCCAAATCCCCGATTCCTCGCCCTAAACTGGCTCTCCTGCTTGCTCCTGCACTCTCCTGCGACATCGCCGGACCCGGTTCGACTCCCCGCGCGTCCACAAAGACAATCTATTCATGACTGCGCACCAGCGGAGCCTGGACGACCGGTCCCCCGGTCTGAAACAATTTCGATGCGTTTTCCTTCCAAGTAGCTAACGTTGCTGACGTTCTCGGAGTCGAGAAACGTTTGGGTTCGTAAGTTATGGATATCGTTCGTCAGTGTTGGACATCGCACTCAGGAGGCCGACGGTTCGATCCCGTTCATCGCCACGAGTTTATGACTGGTTTTCTGACACGGGGCTCCGCGTAATACCACGTCTGGGGCTGATGGTTCGAGGCGCCGCCGTAAGTCCGCCAGGCAGCACCCGCCGCTGGTCAGCGCTGGTGATCGCTTCTTCCCCCTGATAGGCGAACTAAAGCGCCTTCGCCTGCCACCTGCGCGCCTCGTGGACGCAAAGCTGGGCTTTCCCGTGCCTCCGCCTGCCTAGCCCGGTCACCTCCTTTAACGGGTTGCGCGCGATCCACCGCTTCCCCACGCACCACCTGCCAGGAACGACTCCGTCTCCGCGAGAATGTTCGGTGCGAGTCGATGGCGAGCGGACGCTTCCTCGTCGGCCTCAGACGCGTCCGCAGGGCTTCGTAGTATGCCCCGCAACGTGTCGGCGTGAGGTCGTCGATCGGGAGAGACTTCGGTCACGTCGAAGCGTGGCGGCGGGCGAGATCGACCGGCGCGAACGAAATCTCGACGGACCCCGAGCGCGTTCGGCAAGTTCGTTCGTATCGAAGCGCCGGGCCCTCGTGCATTGACGGTCCCGACCGGTTACCATCCACCGGACGATGTCGCGGTCGGGCGGGAGTGTCATCTTCGTGTTGACCGTCGTGCTTCACCTCGCAAGCTGCGGTGGAGCGGCGCCGACGCAATTGAAACCTCTCACGGGCGTAGTCTTCGTCTCGGCCGCTGCCAACCACACCTGCACGGTCATGACCGACGGGACGGCCAAGTGTTGGGGAGACAATAACTACTACGAGCTCGGCAACGATCAGAAGCTGGGATCAGTCTGGACACCCCTCAACGTCATGGGCCTCACCAACGTCGCGGCTATCGCCGCGGGCGGTCAGCACGTGTGCACTTGATTCGAGTGGAACCGTCTGGTGCTGGGGCGACAACTCCGGATGCCAGCTTGGAAACGGATGCGATTTCGGCGAGAACGGATCGTCAGGAAGCGAAAGCAGCACGGCTGAAACGGCGACACCGGCAACCGTTACGGGTCTCTCGGGCCCGGCCGTCGCTGTTCAGACTGCTTCGACCGCGGGTGTTTCGGCCGGGTTCACTTGCGCGCTGCTTGCCAGCGGGGCCATCGAATGCTGGGGACACAACGACCTGGGATCGGTCCTGGGTAGCTCCGGCGGTCTGATCCCCCCGACGGCTGTCGGAGGAGTGACGAACGCAGTCGCCATGGCCATCGCCGACACGTTCGGATGCGATGTCCTGGCGGACGGAACGGTGGAATGTTGGGGCGCAGGTCCTCTCGGCCAAGCACTCACCAGCTGGTCGCAGAGCTCCGCAACACCACTCTCTGTTCAGGGACTATCAAACGTCGTCGCCCTGGCAGCAGGGCAGTCTCACGTCTGCGCCCTGTCCAGCGCCGGAACCGTCGAATGCTGGGGAGACGACAGAGGGGGCCAACTGGGCGACAGAACAGAGACCCCCTCCGCAACGCCGGTGGCGGTGAGCGGATTGACCCAGGTGACAGCGATCGCCGCCGCAGACAACCTGACCTGTGCGGTCATTGTGGACGGGAAC
>DASZPI010000222.1:0-11987 GCA_035550355.1 Pirellulales bacterium | reverse complement strand
AAGTCAACCAAATGCTGATCCAGCGCGATGCGGCGGCGCTGGGGCTGCTCGAAGCGCAAACCGCGCTGATGAACGCCAAGCGCACGCTGGCAACCGTGTTGAACGCCCCACCGGAAGTTGTGAACACACTCGAGCTGCGGGGCAAACTGCATGACGACGCTCCGCCGCCGCCGGAGGCCGACCAGCTCATTCCGCTGGCGGTTTCGATTCGGCCCGACCTCATGGCCTACCGGCTGGGAATCGGACGTGCCGAGGCCGACGTGCGCCTGGCCCGCGCGAACTGGATGCAGGACGTTTACCTGTTCTATCAGCCGTTCACGCTCCAGGACAATCGGTTCCTTGGCATACCGGGCGCGCCGAACTCAATATCATGGGCAGCGGGCGCGACCGTGAATGTGCCGCTGTTCGATCGCAATCAAGGCAACATTCGACGCGCGCAACTGAACGTCCAACAAACCCAGCTCGAGTTGATCGGTTTGGAACGGACCATTGTCAACGAGGTGCAGCAGGCGCACGCCGACTACGTGGCGACAAAGGTCGCGATCGACCGACTCGAAAAGGCACTGCTCCCTGCGGCCAGGCAGGTGCTCGATACAAACCTGCGCCTTTATCAACAGGGCGAAGCAAACATGTTCAACTACCTGGCCGCGCAACGCGAGTACAACGAGCTGGTACGGCAATTTCGCGATTCGCTGGTTGCTCATCGCCGGGCCATGCTCAAGCTCAATACCGCCGTCGGGCAACGCCTGCTGCCGTGAGCAGCATGACCGCGGCTTGGAAGGTTGAGCAGCGCCGCGCTAATCGATCGAAGCGGCTCCGCCGGCCAGCGAGCGGTGTGCCGCCGCCGTCGGGCGATTTTCAGCCAGGCGCGCAAACGTCACCGTTACCCCCAAGTGGCAGCGAAGCGGCGGATCGGCGTCGGTGACGCGCAAGACGACCGGCACCCTTCCCGATTGGCGATTCGCCGCCGGGGCGGCGTACACGAACTTTGCTGACCACGATTGCTCGACCTCGGGCAGCTCGATCCGAATTGGCTTCGAGGTGTCGATATCTCGCAATTGCCGCGGCGTCAGCTCGACGCGCACGTCAACCTCGCGCAGATCAACGATCTCGCCCCAAATTTTTGTCCCGGCACGGTGTACGCTGCCGGGGGTCGCGTCCAGCCAGCACACAACTCCGTCGATGGCTGCCATCACCGTGTAATGCTCGAGCTCAGCCTCGGCCGCTTCAACGGTTGCCTGGGCCACGGCCAATTGTTGCTCGGCCTCGGCAATCTCATGCTCGATCGGCAGCTTCGTCAAGTAGTCGAGATGGGCCTGCGCCGCGAGTTCGTCGGCCTCGGCGCGGCGCAGCACCGTGCGCTGCTCGATCGACTGCCGCGCGCTCACCGCGTCGTGTTCGCGCAGCTTTTCGAGCCGCTCGAGGTACTCGCGGGCCGCCGTCGAGGCAACGTGGGCGCTCTCGAGCTCGGCACGCGCTTGGGCCCTCTCCTCGCTGCGAGGCATCGCCTTCAATTTCGCCAACGATGCTTTGAGCTGCTCGACCTCGGCGTGCCGAGCCCGCACCTCGGCCTCGGGCTCGTGCATATCGAGTTCGAACAGCGGCTGTCCGGCGCGCACCATGTCGCCCGGCTTGACGAATACGCGCTCGACCGGATGCATGACCGCGGAACCGATTTCCGAGACTCGTCCCGGGGCCGGCAGAGTCTCGCCGGCCACCACCAACGTGCCGGCATCCGCTGTCGCGGCGGGTGATGAATCATGTATGTCGGCAGCGCTAACGGCCGGCAATACCGACCATTGCTGAGGCTTCGCGCAGCCACACACGCCCAGCGCCAGAAGTAACCAGCCCCAACGACTCATTGAAGTAACTCTTGTTTTGGGTCCCGCTTTGATTGATTATGCCAGTCTCTTTTGCGCGTGCAACATAATTTTTTGAATAATCAAAACAATAACGACTGGCGAAGGTTAACCGAATATGAGCGCAGGGAGGCCACAACAGCGCGGTTGAGCGAGCGCCCCCTGACCGCAAGTGAACCGCCGTACCGCGCAACACGGCTTCGGCACTAGGCGATCAGGCGATTGACCACCTTGCCCGCGACGTCGGTCAGGCGGAAGTTGCGCCCCTGGAACTTGTATGTGAGCTTCAGGTGGTCGAGGCCGAACAGGTGCAGGATCGTCGCGTGCAGGTCGTTGATGTGAATCGGGTCCTCGACGATGTTCCACCCGATGTCGTCGGTTTTGCCGATCACCTGCCCGCCTTTGATGCCGCCGCCGGCCATCCACAAGGTGAACGCGAAGGGGTGATGGTCGCGCCCGGTGACCTTCGCATACCCCTTGCGGTTTTCGCCCAGCGGCGTGCGACCGAACTCGCCGGCCCACACCACCAGCGTGCTGTCCAGCAGCCCGCGCTGCTTCAGGTCCTTGATGAGTGCCGCGACCGGCTGGTCGGCCATACCGCAGTTGAATTTCAGTTCGGAATCGAGATTGCTGTGATGGTCCCACGAGGCGTGGTACAGGTTGACGAACCGCACGCCGCGCTCGACCAACCGGCGCGCCAACAAACAGTTCTTCGCAAACGCAGCGTAGGCACCCGGCTGACCGCCGCGCTTGAAGCCTTTGCTTTCGTCGTCGGGGCGCTCGATGCCGTAAGCATCCTGCGTGGCCTTCGTTTCGCCCGAGAGGTCGATCAGCTCGGGCGCGGCCGACTGCATGCGGAAGGCTAATTCGTAGGCGCTGATCCGCGCAGCAATCTCTGGATCAGCCAGGTCGTCGAGATGCTCGTGGTTCAGCCGCTCCAGCGCATCGAGGCTGTTGCGCTGCATCGCCGTCGATACGCCTGGCGGGTTGTTCAGGTTTAGCACCGGCTCGCCGCGGTTGCGGAACAGCACGCCCTGGTAGGTCGACGGCAGGAACCCGCTCGACCATAGGCTCGCGCCGCCGCTGGTGCCGCGCCCGGCCGTGAGCACCACGTAGCCCGGCAGGCTGTCCGACTCGCTGCCGAGGCCGTAGTTCAACCACGATCCCATGCTGGGGCGTCCGAACATCGGCACGCCGGTATTCATCATCAACTGGCCGGGATGATGGTTGAATGCTTCGGTGTGCATCGAGCGGATGATCGCCATGTCGTCGGCGCACGTGGCGAGGTTCGGCAGCAGGTCGGAAAAATCGGCGCCGCCCTGGCCATGCTTGGCGAACTTGCGCGGCGAGCCCATCAGCACGGCGGTTTCCTTCTGGATGAAGGCGAACCGCACGTTCTTGGTCATGCTCTCGGGCAACGGTTGGCCGTCGAGCTCGTTAAGCTTCGGCTTCGGGTCGAACAGGTCGATCTGGCTCGGCGCACCCTCCAAAAAGATGAAGATGCAAGCCTTGGCCTTCGGGGCAAAGTGCGGCGGCCGCGGAGCCAACGGATTGGAGCCAGGCGCCTCGGCCAAACGGCTGGCGTCAGCGGCCAGCAGACCGTCCTTGCACAACAACGATGCCAGCGCCGCCCCGCCGATGCCACTGGAGCAGGTGGCCAAAAAATTCCGTCGGGCTCGCTGCAGAATGGCTTGTCGTGGGTCCATGGGGAGATGCAAATTGATGAGTGCAAAATACGAAACGAATTATTCGCGCACGATGAACTCGTCCAGGTTCAACAGCGTGCGCGCGACCATGGTCCAAGCAGCTAGTTCTTCGGTCGTCGTTCCATCGAGCGTGGGTTGGTTGCCGAGCAGATCTTTCGTCGCCTCGGCATTGCTGGCCAGCATCGTCCGCTGCTCGTCGAACAGCGCGCCGAGCGTCGCCAGTTCCTCTTCGTTCGGATTGCGGCCTACACAAAGCTTCAAAGCATACCGCAGCCGGGCATCGTGCGCGCTCGGCGCCTCGCGCAACACGCGGCGGGCCATCGACTGGGCGCACTCGAAGAATGCCGGGTCGTTCAACAATGTAAGCGCCTGCAACGGCGTGTTCGAGCGTTCGCGGCGGGCACAGGTGACGTTCGAATCGGGCGCGTCGAACGTCATCAACATCGGATACGGGCTCGTGCGCTGGAACCAGGTATACAGGCCGCGGCGATACAGGTCGGCGCCACTGCTATCCACCCATTTCGAGCCGGACGCATACGTAAGGGCCGCGATATCAGCCGGCTGCCGCGGCCGCACGCTCGGGCCTCCGACGCGCGGATCGAGCAGACCGCTCGCCGCCAGCGACACGTCGCGCACCACCTCCGCCTCGACGCGTAGCCGCCTCTGACGCGCAAGCAGCGTGTTCAACGGATCGTGTTCGGCCAAGTCGTGCCGGTATTTCGACGATTGCCGATAGGTCGCGCTGGTGACGATCAGCCGGTGCAGCGCCTTAAGGCTCCAGCCTTGCCGTTGAAACTCGTGCGCCAGCCAATCGAGCAACTCCGGGTGGCTGGGTTTTTCGCCCTGAGTGCCGAAGTCGTCAACCGTGGCGACTATGCCACGGCCGAAGTAATGCGACCAGATGCGGTTAATGGTTACCCGGGCGGTCAGCGGATTTTTTGGATCGACCAGCCAGCGGGCTAAGTCGAGCCGAGTGGGCTTGCTCGGATCGGCTGGCTTGAGCGGGTTAAGCGCTTCGAGCGTGTGCGGTTCGACCCGCGCCCCCGGGCGGAGAAAATCGCCGCGCACGAGGATGTGCGTCTCGCGCCCCGGCGAACGCTCGCGCAGCGTTTGAGCCAACA
Organism: Pirellulales bacterium; assembly: GCA_035550355.1. Classification (GTDB taxonomy): domain Bacteria; phylum Planctomycetota; class Planctomycetia; order Pirellulales; family PNKZ01; genus DATAXP01. Next base: position 7,301 of record DASZPI010000222.1, on the reverse strand, counting down.
CGGTCGTTGCCGGGTCGATGGGCGCTTGCTTGGCATGGGCGACGACCGCGGCGTCGCGCTTCGTCAACTCGGGATCGAGTTTGCGGAAGTAATCGACGATCAATTTGCGGTCGGCGCTCGTCCGTGCGGCGGCCGGTGTCGCCAGGGCGTCGACGACATTCGGCCCGATGCCTTGAGCCCAAATCGGTGTGTCGCCGTCGGCAATCGACAGGCGGAATCGGCCAAGCGTGGTTTGGCCACGGTACTGCTGCTCGAATGTGATCGACAGCTCAACGCCATCGGCCGTCTCGATCGGCTTGGCGAGCTCGAACACCGCGACGTGATCGCGCCCCGTGGCGGGGGCAATGGCCCAGCCGGTCTTTGCATCGCCGTCGAATGCGTGCGCAAGCGGGAAGCCCGTTTGGGCCACGTCACTTGTCGCACTGCGGATGGTCACCGCTTTTGGCTTGGCGCCGGCGGCGATCTGAGATTTTCCGCGTTCCAGCGGCGTCGCCTGGAGGCGCAACTCGCTAAGCACAAAATTGCCGTTCGGCGCACGCCCGGGACCATGCCCTGGCAGGCTCGGGTCGGCCAACACTTCGAGTCGCAGGGCGGTGATTCGTTTCCGACGCGTTGGCGCCGTCACGATGTACGTGCCGGTTTCGGGATTGTCGTTGCCGACTTCGATCACGCCGCTGCCGACGTGCTTCAGCGTGACATTTGGCCCGGGGCTGAATTTCAATGCGCTCGGCTCCAAGGTGGTCCACACCGTGCGCTCGATGGTGCCGAGCTGCTTCTCCCAAGCTGCCAGCTGCTTCGGCAGCGATTTCGACTCGTATTCCTTAACCTTCGCGACGAGCCTGGCGTGCTCGGCATCGAACTTGGCCTTAGCCGCTTTGTAATCGGCTACTTGGTCGGCAAGCGGCGCGGGAGTTTGCGTCTCGTCGAGCGAGTTGTAGAACGCGAATAGGCCATAATATTCGCGCTGCAAGATTGGATCGTACTTGTGCGTGTGGCATTGAGCACAACCGACGGTGAGGCCCAGCCACACGGTGCCCGTGGTGTTCACACGGTCGATCGTGGCCGCAACGCGGAATTGCTCCTGGTCGACGCCCCCTTCTTTATTGGTGAGCGTGTTGCGATGGAAACCGGTCGCCACAAGCTGCTCGGTGGTGGCGTTCGGGAGCAAATCGCCGGCCAATTGCTCGATCGTGAACTCGTCAAACGGCAAGTCGCGGTTCAGCGATTCGATCACCCACTGCCGGTATCGCCAGGCGTTGGGCCGGCCGGTGTCCTTTTCGTAGCCGTCGCTGTCGGCGTATCGCGCCAGGTCGAGCCAATGACGCGCCCAGCGCTCGCCGTAGTGCGGCGACGCGAGTAGTCGATCGACCACGCGTTCGTAGGCCTTGGGGCTGCGGTCGGCGATAAAGTCGTCGACCTCCTGCGGCGTCGGCGGCAGACCGGTGAGGTCGAGCGTCACACGACGTAGTAGCGTGGTGCGGTCGGCCTCGGGCGATGGTTCCAGCCCCGCGGCTTCGAGCTTGGCCAGGACGAATCGGTCAATCGCGTTGCGGACCTGCTTCGAGTGGGCCACCTTCGGTGGCGCCGTAGGCTTGATCGGCTGGAACGACCAATGATTGCTCTTCCGTCCCTCAGACTTCTCCTCGGGCCATGCGGCTCCTTGATCGATCCACGAACGGATCATTGCCACTTCGGTGGTCGACAGGCGTTCGCCTTCGGGCGGCATGACCATGTCGTCGTCGCTGGTGCCAGCCACGTAGCTTACGAGCCGGCTTTGGTCGCTATGCCCCGGTACAAAGGCCGGGCCGCTGTTTCCACCCCGCAGGGCGTCGGTCTTGCGATCCAGTCGCAAACTCGCCTCGGCCTGCTCGGCCCCGTGGCACGAGTAGCAACGTTTGGCCAGCAGCGGCCGAATATCGCGCGTGAAATCAACCTGCGGCGCTTCGGCAGCGTGCAGCGGGCACAATGCCATCGCCCAAATCGCGCAACCAGCAAGCACGACACGGCAGAGCATAGCAAACTCGCGGGTGGGACGGTCGACGCCCGGGGGACAGCCACCGCAAAAACAGGCGGGATCGCGGTGCTGGAGTTCTCAGCCGGTGGGTACGTTCATCGAACCAAATACGGTGGCGAAAGTCAAGTTTTCGTCCCCCAAGAACATCGATTGACCGCCGGGAGCGAAACTCGACAATGACGACCATTATTCGCGAGGATTAATCGAGCAAGCCGTGACCACCTTCGCCGTCATCCTGCCCGCAGCCGGCAAAAGCAGTCGGTTTCGCGACAAGCATTACAAAAAGCCGTTCGCGCCGCTGGCCAACCGCGCGGTGTGGCTGCACTCGGCCGAGCGGTTCTTGAATCGTCCGGATGTGAAGCAGGTGATTCTCGTCGTCGCCACCGAGGACCGCGACGACTTCGACCGCAAATTTGCCGCGAATGTGATGATCCTTGGCATCGAGGTCGTAAGCGGCGGCAAGGAACGAGCCGATTCGATCCAAGCAGCCATCGAGCGCGTGAAGCCCGAGATCGACTTCATTGCGGTGCACGACGCTGCCCGGCCCCTGATTGCCGATGAGTGGGTCACCCGCGTGTTCGAAGCCGCCGAGCGGTACGAGGCGGCAATCCTGGCTGTCCCCGTCGGGGGAACGTTGAAGCGCGTGGCGCCCGATCAAACGATCCGCGAAACCGTTTCGCGCGAAGGACTGTGGGAAGCACAAACGCCGCAGGTCTTTCGCCGTCAATTGTTGATCGACGCTTACGCGCGGCGCGGCGGCTTTGTCGCCACCGACGATTCGCAGCTCGTCGAGCGCCTAGGCAAGCCGGTGCATGTGGTGCAAGGTTCGCCGATCAACCTGAAGATCACCACGCAAGAAGACCTGCGTCTGGCCGAGCAGGCGCTCAAGGCGATGCCGCGGCCGAAGCTTTCCGGCCCGCTGCATCCGTTTGCCGACGACGATATGTGGAGGTAAGGGCAGGGGTCGGGATTCGGGAGTCGGGATTCAGGGCTCGGATTCGACCATGTTGCAGCAGTCATTCCGCCCGCCGAATCCCGAATCCCGAATCCCGATCCCCATGTCCATTCTCGACGAACTTCGCTGGCGCGGCCTGATTCACCAAACGACTGACGACGCGCGACTGCCCGAGTGGCTCGCCGAGCGGCCGCGCACCGTCTATGCAGGCTTCGATCCCACGGCCGACAGTCTGCACGTCGGGCACCTGATTCCGCTGGTCATGCTGCGGCGGTTCCAGCGCTTTGGGCATCGACCGATCGCGATCGTTGGCGGCGCGACGGGCATGATCGGCGACCCCACGGGCAAAAGCGAGGAACGCAAGCTGCTGTCGGTCGAGCGGCTGCGCGCCAACGTGGAAGCCATTTCTAAGCAGATGCAGCGCTTCCTCACGTTCGGGCGCGGTGCCGGCGACGCGCTGTTGGTGAACAACTACGACTGGATGAGCGGGTTCAGCTACCTCGATTTCCTCCGCGACGTTGGCAAGAACTTTCCCGTGAACGTGATGTTGGCCAAAGACTCGGTCAAAGCGCGGCTCGAGCGCAGCGATGTCGGCCTCAGCTACACCGAGTTCAGCTACATGCTTTTGCAGGCCTACGATTTCGCGTATCTGCACCAGCACTACGGCTGCGACTTGCAAGTTGGCGGCAGCGACCAGTGGGGAAACATCACCGCGGGCATTGACCTTGCGCGTCGCATGCACGGCGCGTCGCTGTACGGCATTACTTGTCCGCTGCTCACGAAGAGCGACGGCTCGAAAATGGGAAAGACCGAGAGCGGCGCCCTATGGCTGTCGGCCGATCGCACCAGCCCGTTTCAGTTCTACCAGTACTGGATCAACGTTGACGATGCCGACTGCGGCAAATGCCTGCGGTTCTTCACTGACCTCTCGCGCGAGGAGGTCGAGGCCCTCGACGAAACGATCCGCGCGAACCCGGCCGCGCGCGAAGCTCAGCGCCGCCTGGCCGAGGAAATTACCCGCCTGGTGCACGGCGACGAGGGACTGGCCAAGGCGCGGCGGGCCAGCGAGATTCTATTCGGCGCCGAGATCGCCAGCCTCAGCGATCGCGAGTTGAATGAAATCTTTGCCGATGTCCCCAGTCACGAGCTCCCGCGCTCGGCGCTCGAAACGGGCATCGGCCTGTTCGATGCCCTGGTCAAATCGGGGCTCGCCAAGAGCAACAGCGAGGCCCGGCGGACCGTCGAGCAAGGCGGGGCGTACGTGAACAACCGTCGCATTGCCGACGCCGCGCGATCGCTGACCGCGGCCGACCTGGCGAGCGAGTCGGTCATCGTGCTGCGCTCGGGAAAGAAGAAGTACGCGCTATTGCGCTTTAGTAAATAGTTCCGGTTCAGCCCTGAACGACCGTGTTCACGAGCGATCCGATGCCGTCGATTGCAATCTCGACCTTGTCGCCGGCGCGCAGCGTGAACGTGCTCTCGGGAATGATGCCGGTTCCCGTGAGCAGCACCGCGCCGCGGGCGAAGGTGTTGTCGCGGCCCAAGTAGCCGATCAGGTCTTCGAACGTGCGGGCCATCTGCGCAATGCTCGTCGAGCCGCGGAAGATCGTTTCGCCGCCGCGGCCGATGCTCATGCGGATACCGATCGCCTCGCGCGTGGGCATCGCGCCTGCCAGCGTGATCCACGGTCCCAAGGCACACGATTGGTCGTACACCTTGGCCTGCGGCAGGTACAGCGGGTTTTCGCCTTCGATGTCGCGCGAACTCATGTCGTTGCCGATCGTGAAGCCGACCAGCTCCAGCCGCGCGTTGAGCACCAACGCCAGCTCGGGCTCGGGGACGTTCCACGAGGCGTCGCTGCGGATGCGGACCGACTCGCCGGTGCCGACCGCGCGGTGCGGCATGGCCTTGAAGAACAACTCGGGGCGTGCCGCCTGGTAGACCAGGTCGTAGAAGTTCGCTGCGCCGACCGACTCTTCTTGTCTTGCCGCGCAACTGCGTTTGTAGGTGACCCCTGCCGCCCAGACTTCTTGTGCATCGACCGGCGCGCGCAGCGCAACGCTCGCTAGGTCCAGCGGAGCGGCCGAAGGATCGACCAATGCCGCTGCGACCGCGGCTGGGTCCTTCGAGTCGAGCAGGTCCGATAGCGTTCGGTACGAGCTGCCGGCCAGCAGCAGTGGCCTGAGCTGTTCGCCCTCGACGATGCCAACCGCAACGTTTCCTTGGGCTGCGGTCGTGTACTTGGCAAGTTTCATCGTGCGTTCCCCTTCGGCGGTAATGTTCGAAACTCGCGGAGCGCTTCGAGCACGCGCTGCAGATCGTCGGGCAGCGGCGCTTCGAACGCCAGCCGCTGGCCGGTGACTGGGTGATCGATGGTCAACCGCAGCGCGTGAAGTGCTTGGCGCTCCAGCAGCACCGTTTCGTCCTCGGGCTTGCGACGCAGCTCGCCGAGCGTCACGCGCGCGCGACTGCCGTACAGCCGGTCGCAGAGCACCGGGCAATGGATGCTCGCCAGGTGCACGCGAATCTGGTGGGTGCGCCCGGTCTTAGGCAACACGCGCACCGCGGCGAAGCCGTCGAACCGCTCGCTCACCTCGAAAAACGTCTGCGCGTGCCGGCTCGCTGGATCGTGCCGGCGGATCGCCATCTTTTCGCGTTGGTGCGGATGGATGCCAATCGGCAGATCGATCACGTCGCGATCGGTCGGCGGTGAGCCGGCGACGATCGCAAAGTATTCCTTCTCGACCGTGCGGTGCTCGAATTGCTGCGTGAGCGCCTGGTGCGTGCGATCGTCCTTGGCAACGATGATCACGCCGCTGGTGTCGCGATCCAGGCGATGCACAATGCCCGGCCGCGTCGGCCCGCCGGCGGTGCTGAGCCGATTAAAATGGAATTGCAATGCGGCGGCGAGCGTGCCGCGCCAGTGGCCGCGCCCCGGATGGACCACCATGCCCGGCGGCTTGTTGATCGCCGCCAGGTACTCGTCTTCGTAGAGGACGTCGAGCGGAATCTCCTCGGCGGTCGGACCACGGCGAGCCGGCGGCGGCAGGACCAACGACAATCGTTCGCCGGGCCGAAGTCGATGACTGGCCTTCACGCGCCGACCATTGAGCCGCACGGTGGCGGCGTTGATCGCCTGACGCAAGTTTGTGCGGCTGTATTGCGGGAACTGCCGAGCGAGAAACCAATCGAGCCGCACGTCGGCAGCCGATTCGGGCACGAGCAGCTCGATCGGCACGTCGTCGGGCTGCGCTGGATCGTCGGCGTTCGAAGCTTCGGCGACCACGCCGCGCACCTCTGAGGCCGCTGCGGCCGCGCTCACTCGGGCGACTTGGAGCTGGGAGCCTCGTCCTTGACCGGTGCTTCCTTCGCGGTCGGCGCTTCGTTTGAAGCGGCGGGTTCCGCAGCTGCCGGCGCTTCCGACGCAGCCGTTGCCGCACTCGTGGCGGCGGGCGTTAACTTCGCCTCGGGCGTTGCGGTGCTCGTGGTTGTCTCGCTGCCGCTAGCAGGCGATTCCGTCGCGCCCGATGTTCCCGCCGGTTTGCGTCCCATGGGCTCGAAGATCGGCCCTTCGGGAGGCAACGTGTTCATTTCGAACTTTGGCTTGTGCCCCGGAATCGTGCCGTCGCTCGAAGGGGTGATCTCTTGCTTGGCAAACCAATCGTAAAAGCCTTTGGTCGCTTGCTTGTCGAGATCGGCGCGACGGTTCTTTGCCTCAATCACGTACACGTCGTTCGGATAGCGCGTGATCACGGCATCGTATTCCAGCCGCGCGGCCTCAAGGCGGTTCTGCGCCTCGTACACTCGCGCCAAGCCCAGCGTCGCACGGGCTTGCAGCGTGCGGTCGGAACTGTTGTTTCGCAGGTTCGTAAAGTTCTGCTCGGCGCTGGCCAAGAACTCGTTGGCCTGGGTGCGGTTCTCAAACAGTTGCTGCACGGCTTGCTCGTATTGCAGTTCGGCAGCCGCGAGGCGAGCCCACTGGCCGCCGCGCGTTTTAGGGTATTGGTCGGCCACGTCCAACAGCGGCTGCAACGACCCACGCCGCAGGGTCATCACGTCGCTGGCGGCAACGTATCGGCTCCAGGCGGCGGTCTCGTTGGCTGTGCTGCGATTGGTCCAATACAGCCAAACCACCACCAACACCGCCACGCCGACGACCGAAGCGATGATCGCCTGCGAGTACGCGCGCGACTTCTCGATCAGGACGGCCAACTGATCGGCCAGGACATTGTGCTGCAATTCGTGCCGGCGCTCGGCCTTCATGGGCGTGTGATCCGTCAGCGGCGCAAGGTGCGAGGGATGTCAACCAACAGAAAAGTCCTCGCCCAACCT
>DASZPI010000221.1:0-1775 GCA_035550355.1 Pirellulales bacterium | reverse complement strand
CAGCGAGCGCTCGCTGCGCGTCGCGGCTCAACACGAACGCCTGCGATCAGTCCAGCCAATCCTGCTCTTCCAGGCGTGCCGGCACGTACTCTTCGGTCACGTAGCTGATGTCTTTGGAGATCAGCGATTCGACTTCGAGCTTGAAGCCGTTTTTCAGCATCAGCTCGATTTCCTTCTGCCAGGCCTTTTTGTCTTTGAACCAAGGGTACGCGGCAATCTGCTTGGCGCGCTTGATGTCCTGGTCGTTGAGGTTGATCGTTACGCTTTTCGACAACTGGCAACGATCGAAGTCTTTGCTGCGCAGCCCCAGGTAGCGGCAGTCGGGAATCGACATGCGGGCCGACTCGTGGGCCAGGTTGATCGACCCCTGCTTGAGCACGCTGTAGATGTAATACCCCCACGGGTCGTTATCCAACAGGCAGTACACCGGCAACTTCAATTCGTTATGCAGCCGGTGCAGCAAGCGGCGCACGCCGCGCGGAGGCTGGCCGCCGCCGTGCGTCAGAATGCAGTTGTACTCGACCCAGAACTTGTCTTCGTTGAATCGTCGCCAGACGGTGTCTTTTTCGACGTGCAGGATGAACTTGGCGGTGCTCTTTTTGAACTGCACGATCTCAGGCTCGCAAATGCTGGGGATCGTGTAGCCGCCCGAACCCATCCGCGAGCAGTCAATTTCATCGCCGCTGTCGACGAGCGTGATTGGTCCGACCATCGAGCCTGCGTTTTTCGCGTACAGGTGCAGCTCTTCACGCAATGCCGCGAGCGTGACCTCGACGTCTTCAATGATCACGTCGCTCTCGGGCTGGTCGTCGAACGTTTCCTCCTTGGTCCCTTCGATGGTGTGCTTGAGCATGTAGTACAGGCCTCGCAGGCTGGTCGTTTTGCCTTGCTCGATCAGCCGCTTGCAGCCGCTGCTCACCAGCAGCGTTTGCATGTAGCTTTTGGCCTGCGACAAATTGAACAGCTCGCGGCGATTGGTGCCCGAGCCCATCTCGATGAACTTCTTGCTTTTGTTGTATCGAACGTTCGACAAGCTGCGGCTGGGCACGTCCAAGTGCGGCGGCCGCCCCTTTTCGGCAACGCTGACCACGCCATCGGCCATGCCTTTCAGCGCGCCAAGGGTCTTCTTGTCCTTGGGCGTGAGCGCGACTTGATCCGTGTTCTTCGCAGCTTTCTTTGCCATCGAAATCCTATTTCCGTTTGCTTGCGTTCTTCTGCAGCTTCGGTTCAGGCGCGGCGGGCGATTCGATTGCCGCGGCCGACTCGTTCTTCACGATCAGCACGCCTTCGCCGAACTCTTCGGCGTCGTGCTCGGGCTCGATCACCCGGCCGTCCTCGTCGAATTTCAAATCGGCGTCCGAGGTCTTGCGTTTCGCGACCTTGAGCAATTGGTCGTACAGCGATTGCTTGTCGGCGCCGTTGATCACCTTGACCGCCTCGGCCACTTCGCCCAGGTAGCGCAAGAAGATGTTGCGCCGCTCGCCTTCCTGCTTCACTTTTTGCCGCTTGCGCACATACATGGCCAGTTGACGACCGACGGCCTGCAGCGCCAGGCGGATCTCTTTTTGAATCTCAGGGTACGAGGCGATCGCTTCCTTCGATTCGCTGGTAAACGGCACCCAGACGCTGGCCATGTGCACGAGCACCGTCACCGGGCCGCTGGGCAAGCTGCCGCGCGATTGGCTCAGCCCGTAGCTGCGCCAGTTGGTGCCCATGATGGTTTGCGTGATCGCGCAGGCTCCCGGCTGGAATTGCAGCGGCACGCGATTGGCGTA
>DASZPI010000220.1:0-7217 GCA_035550355.1 Pirellulales bacterium | reverse complement strand
GGACGATCCGCGCGTGGCGGCCTGTATCAGTTGACCGAAAACGGCAGCGACGTAGCACTGCTCGTCAACTGCCCGGGAAGAATCGCTGAGAACGCGACCGTGCCGTTATCGGACTTTACCGATGTGCTGCCGACGATTTGCGAACTGACGGAGGTCGCACCGCCCGAAGGAGTCGTCATCGACGGCCGCTCGCACGCCGCGATGCTGCGAGGCGATGTCGGCGCGGTCCCGGCACGGTCGTGGATCTTCAATCAGTACAACACGCGCCGCACGGTGCGCGATCAACGCTATAAGCTGTATTCGACGGGCGAAATGTTCGACGTGGAGGTCGATCGCGACGAACAGCTGAATCTCACCGATTTAGGCGAAAACCAGGGCAGCGAGGTGGTGGCGGCCCGCCATCGACTGGAACGAGTGCTGGCGTCGCTGCCCCCCAATACACCGCCAGCGATCGAATTGCGCAGCCTATCGGCATTCAAGCTGCCCGAGACCGAACGTCCGCGCCCAGCGAAAGACGGTCGGTAGGAATCAGCTCGATCGTTCTACACGAGCGGCTTTGCGTTACTAAGCATCCGCGCGAATCGCGAACGCTGGCCCCAAGTGACGACGGCGAGGTACACATTCCCGCCGACCGAAGCGAACAGGCCCAGCAACGTGAGCATTAGCGGCACCCAAGGATGATCGGAGTTCGCCTCTTGCTTCTTGGGCAGCACATCCGAGGGTGATGTCGGTTCGTCGACCGATAGCTTCGGAGCAATGACTTTGGTGGGGGCGTTTGCAACGGATTCCGTCGGTGGAACAAAGGTCTTTGGCGGTTCCGGCGTGGCAGCCGGCGTCGCCGAATTGCCCTGTGGCGGTGCCAGCACTGGACCGGCTTCCGCCGCGGAAGGCTGCGGCTGGACTTGCGGCAGCGGTTCGCCTTCGTGTGGCAGCGGGACGTCGCCGACGACCACGCGGTAGCCGCGAATTCCGCCGGCCACCGGAGGCAAATCGCTGCTCACCACTCCACCCCGCCGCATCGATTCGAACATGCGCTCGTCGATGCGAACAATGTACTCGATGCCGCCCCCTTCGACCGGCTCCCAGCCGTAATCAATTCCCACGGTCGATAATGCAATCAGCAGTGCGGCGCTATTCATGCCTCGGTCCTTTGTGAGGTGAACACTACCTGTACGTTAGATTGGCACCAACGGGTCGCGCACCGCTGCCGGTACGCCGGCGCTGGTGCGACCGTCCGGCAGGCTGGCTGTGTCGCCTTCCATTGCTAGCAGTTCTCCTCGCAGAATCACCAGCAGCGTTTGCAAGATCGCAACCGCCATCGGACCGACGACGATTCCGATCGGTCCCAAAGCCTGCACCCCGCCCAGCACGCTCAACAAGCCGAGCAGCGGGTGCAAGTTCGACCGCCCATGCAGCACCCAGGGCTTCACCAGGTTGTCGCCAATAATGCCCAGCACAACGCCGTACACGGCCAAGGCAATCGCCGCCTGCGGGCGACCGTCGTGCAGAAACAACCACAAGCAGCACGAGCCCCAGATCGGTATCGCGCCGACAAACGGTACGATCGCAAAGACCATCGTCAACACCGACAACAAGAACAAGCTTTCGAAACCCGCAAGCGCGTAGCCGATGCCGGCCAGCACTCCCTGCACGAATGCCGATAGCAGCATCGCGATGAGAATGGCACGCGTAAGCTGTCCGAACGAGTTCAGCAACTGCACCTCGTAGCGGCTGTCCAGCGGCGTGAGCTCCATCAGCTGATCGACCATCGCCGGGCCATCGGCCAAAAAGTAATACAGGGCGACCGCCATTACCGAGATTCCGACGAGCATTTGCAGCAGAAATCCGCCGACGAACTGCGTAGTGCCCAACGCCAGCGGACGCGCCACTTGCTGCAACTCACTCCGCAATTGGCCTACGTGCTCTTCGTCGAACTTCAGCGCCTGCCGAAGCCACATCTTGACCGATCCGCCGTTGACCGTATCGCGAATCGCATCGAGCGACTGCTGCGCCACCTTGACGGCGGGCAGGAGTGCCGCCTGGTCGTCTTTCACTGCATTGACCTGGGCAATTGCGTCTTGCAGCAGGCCAACTTGTACGGTGAGCTTTTGCTGCCGCGCATCTTCCTTGTCGATGGGCTCGTTCGTCGGCCAGAGCTCGTGCACCAGCACCGTCAGCGTCACCAACGCTTCGGACGCGTTCTCTTCGCGCAGTTTCTGCTCTTTGTCGAATGCCGCCGACGGCAATGCCGCATCGCGTAAGCGCGCCAAGGTCGCGTCCAATGCGACGATGGTTTTTTGCAGCGACTCGGGGGGCGATTCCAGATCGAATCGCTGCCGCAGACGCGTAATCTGTTGAACGATCGTATCCTGGTCGAGCTCACTGACCAATGCGAGCGTGTCGGTGGCGGCGCGGCTGATAAACCACAGCAACGGCAGCAGGAAGATCAGCAGCACGCAGAGAGTCGTGAGTGCGGCGGCCACGCGCTCGCGACCGCCCAGGCGACGCACCAGCCAATAGTGCAGCGGCCGAAACATGACCACCAGCAGCACGGCGATGAACAGCGGCAGCAAGAAGCCCGAGAGGACCTCGAAGGTCAAAAACCCAAACACCGCCACGATGCACACCAGCACGACGAACGAAACGATGCGCTTCATGAACGATCGGCTGCCCAGGTCATGCTATAAATCGGTTTGGAACGTACCGTCATTGTAGCGATCTTTTTCGCGGGCCGAAGTGCCGCCTACAATCTGCGGGATCGCCGCCACCATCGGATCGGTTTGCGTTACACTGGTCGCGTGACTCAACCAACCTCGGGCCGACGGCGTCTGCCGATCGCGCTTCTGTTTAAGTTCGGTGTCGTGCTGCTGCTCGTCTGGGGCGTGCACCGCACCGTCGAATCGGCGCTCGTTGACCTCGAGGAACATCATTGGTCGCCGGCGTCGCTGCGTCCCGGCTGGCTGATTGCCTCGGCCGTGCTGTATCTCGCCGGGCTGCTGCCGTCGGGGGTGTTCTGGTGGCGCGTGTTGCTGGCGCTTGGGCAAACTCCGCGGCTGCCTGAAACGTTACGGGCCTACTACATCGGCCATCTGGGAAAGTATGTGCCTGGAAAGGCATTGGTGATCATTCTGCGAACGGGGCTGATCCGCAGTACGCGCGTCGATACCGCCGTGGCGGTGGTGAGCGTGTTCTACGAGACACTAACCATGATGGCCGTCGGCGCGTGCGTTGGTGGACTGTTGAGCGCCATTTGGTTCCGGCACGAAAGCTGGTTGCTGCTGGTGGCCCTCGGCATGGCGGCCGCGGCGGGCATTCCCACCCTGCCACCGGTATTTCGACGGATCGTGCTCGTTGCCGGACGCCGCAAAGTCGATCCTGAGGCCCTCGATCGCATTGCGCAGATTCGACCGCGAGCCTATGTGCTAGGTTGGCTGGGAATCGCCGCGGGGTGGACGCTCAACGGGATCAGCCTCTGGGCGATCCTTGTGGCCGCCGGTTTTATCGAACCAACCGAAACCATCGATACAACGTTGCTCGATCAGATATTGATCTCGGTGGCTGCCGGGGCCTTGGCCAATGTGGCCGGGTTTTTGTCGCTGATTCCGGGGGGCGCCGTGGTGCGCGAAGCGGTGTTGATCGCGCTATTGGCCCCGATGTTCGGCCAGGCGGGCGCGGTGGTGTCGGCCATCGTCGCCAGGATCGTCTCGCTAGTGGCGGAGATTCTGATTTCAGCTATTCTGTACGTTTCCGGTCCGCGTCGGTCGCAGCAATAGTTTCCCACCCCAAGGCGACACATTTCCGTGTCGCGGCCACGCATGCTTTCGATAGTCGTCCCGGTGTTCAACGAGGTCGAAAGCCTCGGTCTGCTGTACGACGAGCTGGCGGCGGTCGCTCGAGAGCATCGCTACGAAATCGAAATCCTGTTTGTCGACGATGGCTCGACCGACGGTTCGTGGACCACGATCGTGCGCTTGACCCAGAGCGACGCGCGAGTGCGCGGCATTCGTTTCCGTCGCAATTTTGGCAAAGCAGCCGCCTTGAGCGCCGCGTTTAAGTCGGTGCGCGGCGAAATCGTGATGACGCTCGATGCCGACCTGCAGGACGACCCGCGCGAGATTCCCCGATTCCTTGCGGCCCTCGACGGATCGGAGACCGGCGGCAGCCGGTTGGATGTGGTTAGCGGCTGGAAACGCGTCCGCCACGACCCTTGGCACAAGGTGGGGCCGTCGCGGGTGTTCAACGCGATGGTCAGCACGATCACCGGCGTGCACTTGCACGATCATAACTGCGGTATGAAGTGTTACCGCCGCGAAGCGCTTGCCGAAGTGCGGCTGTATGGCGAAATGCACCGCTTCGTTCCGGTGCTGGCGGCGGCGCGCGGGTTTCGCGTCGGCGAGATACCCATTCAGCATCGGGCGCGCAAGTTCGGCCATTCGAAGTACGGCGTCAAGCGCTTCGCCAAAGGCTTCCTCGACCTGCTGACCGTTAAATTTCTGACAAGCTTCAGTCATCGCCCGCAGCACCTGCTGGGAACAACGGGACTGTTGTTTCTGGCGCTCGGTGGCGTGGAGTTGGTGTACTTGGCCCTGTACTGGATGTGGTGCGAGGCGCAAGGCATCGATCCCAAGCTGCATCAACGCCCGGCGGTGGTCTATTCGGTTGGCTTGCTGCTGCTGGGCGGTCAGCTTTTTTCGATCGGTTTCATCGCCGAGCTGATCACGGCCTTCCAGGGGCGCGAGGCCGATACCTATTCGGTCGCTGAACGCACGCCCGAAGGCACATCGTCCAGTGCCCGCAGTGCGATCGAGCTCGTCATGCAACCCGAACAACCGGCCAGCCACGCATGAGCACCGACGCCGCCGACGGAAACGCTAATCTACGCCGCGCCGCGTACGTGCTGCTGGTTGCGATCGGAGTGGGATCCACCGTTGGCCGCATTTTGTCGGTCAATTCGGTCGACAAGGTAGCGCTCGAAAAGTACCTGCGCGACGTGCAACATCGCCCCGACTGGCAGCAACAGCGCCCGTTTCTCAGCGGCAACGACCGCAGCCGCTGGGCCACGGTTCGGTCGCTGGTCGAGCATGGCACGTACGAAATCGACGCGATCGTCTCACAGCCCGGCTGGGACACGATCGACATGGTCAAGCACGATGGCAACGGAAATTCTGCGACCGGGCCCGACGATGGGCACTTGTACTCGAGCAAGCCACCGCTGTTGGCAACGCTGATTGCCGGTCCGTATTGGATCATCGTCAAACTTACCGGTTGGACCCTCGGCGACCGTCCGTATGTCGTTGGCCGCATTCTGCTGGTGCTCGTCAATGTTCTGCCGTTGATGCTGTACTTCCATAGCATTGCGCGAATGATCGAACGTTATGGCACGACCGACTGGGGACGGATCTTCGTGATGGCCTCGGCGGTGTTCTGCACCTTTCTGACGACCTTTGTCGTCGTATTGACCAACCATCTACCGGCGGCCGTGTGTGCCGCAATCGCGCTCGATGCCGCGCTGTCGATACTCGTCGAGCGCCGCCAAGAAGGAAGACTCGTCTTTACCGCCTGTCTTTGCGCGGCGTTGGCAGCAGCGTTCGAGCTTCCCGCGCTTTCGTTTTGCGGCGCGCTGATGGTTGCGCTCGTGTGGCTCGCCCCCCGCCAGACAATCCTGTTCGGCCTTCCCGCGGCGGCGCTGGTCGCCGCAGCCTTCTTCGGCACGAACTACGCCGCCCACCACACGCTCGCGCCGCCCTACTCGCAGTTCGACAAGCCGGGCGGCTGGTACGATTACCAGTACCGTCGCGGCAGCCGCGCGATCGACAGCTACTGGCGGGATCGTGCAAAGCGCAGCCCCGTCGATCAAGGCGAGCCGGACACTGCCACCTACGCCTTGCATTCGCTCGTCGGGCACCACGGTATCTTCTCCCTCACGCCCATCTGGCTGCTCAGCGCAGTGGGTCTGTTAAGGATGGTTTGGCAACGCGGGCCGATGCGGTTCGTCGGTCTCGGGCTCTTGAGCGTCTCGATTGTGTGCCTCGCGTTTTATATCTTGCGACCGCTCGACCAGCGGAACTACGGAGGCATGACGAGCGGATTCCGCTGGGCATTCTGGATGGCGCCGCTATGGCTGGTGGGCATGCTGCCGGCCGTCGATGCAATGTCGTCGCGCCGCCTGTTGCGCGGGATCGGAGCGCTGTTGTTGGCCGTGAGTGCGCTGTCGGTCAGTTATCCGACCTGGAACCCTTGGACGCACCCTTGGGTGACGGAGTACATGCTGTGGCTCGATGCCACGAAACTGGGCACGCGGTAGGACACGTAAACCTGCCGTTCGTTGAGGTGGCGCCTCGCACGTGCCCTATGCGATCGGCACGTTCTTGATCGCGAAGTTGTAAAGGTCGTGGATCTCGTCGGCAGTGCGCTGCTCGAAACCCGTGAAGCGCCGTTGAAGTGTTGGCGGATCGTCGACTGCCAGCGATGCCAGAGCGCGAAACTTATGTTCGAGCAGCCGATCGAGGTTGCCGCTCGTGTTCCGCGCATGCCCTTCGGGGTACATCACCAGCCCGCTGTCGAGCGTTCCGAGCGATTCGTGCTCGATCTCCAGCCGGGTTGGAATCCCGTCCGGATAGCGGCGGTCGTAGTCGGCGCCGCCGTGGCGAAATTCGATCTTCGTCATCAACTCGCGGGTGAATCGATTCGCGATGCTCGCGTCGTCGTAATCCGCCGGCAGCAACATCAGGTCTTGCCACGCGGTCTTCCGCTGCTCGATCGCCTTGCGCAACAACGTGGCAATGATGTAGACCATCGAGTGGTCAGCGCTTTGCCGGGTGCGCGGGTCACGCTTTGCCGGGTCTCCGATGATGCTGAAGGCTGGTTCATAAATCGTGATTCGCAACCGCCGCAGTTTCGCGGGTTCGGCAGTCAGTTGCGGATGGCGACCGAGCAAATCAACCAAGCCTTGTATGGCGCCAGCCGACTGATGTTCGTACAATCCGAGCTTGAAGTGCATGCCCATGACGGCGAAATCATCACCATGCGTTGCGAGGATCAGGTCGAACGGGCTATCGCCTTTTCGCGCGGGCGGTTCGAACAGGCAAAAAATTGCCTCGGGATTACGAAAGATGTCGGCAGGGCCGACGAACCCGCGCATAGCGCGATGCGCACTGACGATCGCCGTTTCCGCGCTCAGCGCAGCCGACGCGCCCTTCGAATCGGATAACTGCTTG
>DASZPI010000219.1:0-2555 GCA_035550355.1 Pirellulales bacterium | reverse complement strand
AACCGGCCGTACCAGGCGACGCCCGCCTTCAGGTCGGGATTGTGGGCCGCATACAACCACACGATCCGCCCACCCCAGCAGAAGCCCGTGATGCCGAGCTTGGCGGTGTTTCCCTTGCCCGACTTCTTGGCCCAGGCCACGGTCGCATCGATGTCGGAAAGAACTTGCGCGTCGGGCACCTTCGAGACCACCTTGGCAATAATCTCTGGGATGTTCTCCATTTTCGACACGTCCCCCTGCCGCGCGTACAGCTCGGGCGCAACGGCCAGGTAGCCGAGCTTGGCGAAGCGGCGGCAGATGTCCTTGATGTGCTCGTGGACGCCGAAGATTTCTTGCACCACGATCACCACGGGAAAAGGTCCCCCCGCGTCCGGCATCGCGCGATAGGCGGGAATCTCGCCGTCGGGCACGGGAATCTTCACTTCGCCGGCGACCAGGCCTTTGTCGTCGGTCGTGATCGTTTCGGCCGAGACCGGTCGCACCGCCAACGCAAAGCCGGCGGCCAGCGAGGTCACGACAAACGCGCGGCGATCGAAATCCAATCGTCCGAGCAAGCTCAACATCTCTTCGCGAACATTAGGCGTGGTCATCGTTGCACAAAGCTCCTTGGAGGAACGCGGGCGGTTTCGTGTGCCGTACCAAAAGCGCGTGGCCTGCCGCGATTGCGTAATGGACAGCGGTTACGCTCGACAACATACCCGCTCGCGATGCGCTTCGCCACGACGACCTCTAGGGGGCATCAGCTACACCAATTCGCGTAATGGCGCTGCATCACCTGCCACAAGATATTGCGGCCGACCGGCCAAATCGGGCACGGTGACCTGCGACGCGTCGAGGCCGAGCGTGTGATAGAGCGTGGCGAAGAGCTCGGCGAATTTCACGGGGCGCTCGATGGGCTCGCCGCCCAAGCGGTCGGTAGCGCCGATGACCTGTCCCATCCGCAAGCCGCCACCGGCCAAGAGGCCGAACGCCACGCGCGGCCAATGGTCGCGCCCCACGTTGGCATTGATCGTGGGCGTGCGTCCGAATTCACCCCACACCGCCACGGTGACATCATTCTCCAGGCCGCGCTCGCGCAGATCGTCCAACAGGGCCGAGAAGGCGCGATCGAAAACGACCATATCCTCGTGGCAACGATCGAAGCACGAACCGTAGGGATGCCCGTGCCAGTCCCACTTACTGTAGTTCACTGTGACGACGCGCACGCCGGCTTCGACCAGGCGGCGTGCCGCGAGAAAGCTTTGTGGCACGCGCGGCGCGCCGTTGCCGTCGATGAACACGGACGGGTCGCCGGTGCCGTAGCGCTCGACGGTGCGCGGGTCTTCGCGCGATAGGTCGAGCGCTTCGGCCAATTGCGAAGAAGTGAGCACGCCCATCGCCTGCTCGGTGAAGGCATCGAGTCCGGTCATCATGCCGCGCGTGTCGACCTCGCGCCGAAAGCGATCGACGCTCGAGAGTAGTTGTCGCCGATCGTGCAGCCGATCCTGCGTGATGCCGCGCAGCACCAGGTCGTCGCGACCGTCGCCCAACGGGCGGAACGGTGTGTGGGCCACGCCCAGGAAGCCGGGTCCCGGTTCGTTGTACGGGGGATGCGTGCAGGGGTAGCACAGGCTGACATACGGCGGCACGCCAGGCACGGCCGCGCCTTTCAGGCGGGCAACGGTCGCGCCGACGGTGGGCCAGGCGCCGCTCGCACCAGCGGCACGCGAGTCGCGCCCCGTGTAGCATTGAAACGCGTCGTGATCGGCCTGGCAGTCGGCAATCGAGCGCACGATCGCCAGGCGATCCATCCGTCGGGCGAGCTGCGGCATGTGCTCGCAGATTTCCACGCCCGGCACGTTGGTCTCGATCGGGCGGAAGGGGCCGGCGACCTCGCGCGGGGCGCGGGGCTTCAGGTCGAACATATCCAAATGCGGCGGCCCGCCCACCAGGTAGATGAGAATCAGCGACTTGCGCGAATTCGTGACGCCGGCGCGCGCTTCGGCCTGCAGCAGTTGCGGCAGCGTCAGACCGGCCGCGCCCAGCGAGCCGATGCGCAAGAAATTGCGCCGCGACAGACGATCGCAAAACGGCTCACGGCTGACCGGACCGAGCAGGTTCAGCATGACGCGCTCCGGAACGCACGGCGGGGGCGAGCGGCGGTGGAAGGCGGGAATCGAGCGAGCAAATCGTCGCCGGGCCAGTCGTTACCCGACGTTCGATTTCAGCCGCCAGGATAGCAGTACGGCACCGCCTCGGGCAAGGAATTTTGCCACGAATATCACCATAAACCATTGTCGGAACGGTGACTTCGAGCTTGACCCGGGCCGCAATCTGCAACTAGGATTACGGGGTTGAGCGGCAAGCCGAATCGCTACGGAGCGAAAGCGCTCGCCAAACGTCATATGCGGCACAGTCCGCGATCAGCACGGATCCTCTTCATGTTCCTGCGACGCCCACGCACTCACCGCGCGACGAAGCTATTCGCCGCCTGGGCGTATTTGCTGACGATTGTATTCAGCAATGCATCGCACGTGCACGTGCATGCGCTGGGCGAAGCGTCGCACGCGGTCGTT
>DASZPI010000218.1:0-5936 GCA_035550355.1 Pirellulales bacterium | reverse complement strand
TAGACATTCGTCATTAGAAATTAGACATTCCTAAAAGTATCCCTCGCGCTTCTTCTGCTCCATGCTCGCCGTTTCGTCGTAGTCGATCACGCGACCTTGGCGTTCGCTGGTTCGGGCCAGCAGCATTTCCTGAATGATCTCCGGCAGCGTCGTCGCGGTCGATTAGACCGCGCCGCTCAACCGGTAGCAGCCCAGCGTGCGAAAGCGAACGGTCTTCATCATCGGCTTCTCGCCCGGGTTCAACGGCAGGCGATCGTCGTCGACCATGATCAGATTGCCGTCGCGCTCGACGACCGGCCGCGGCTTGGCAAAGTACAGCGGCACAATCGGGATTTTTTCGAGGTGGATATACTGCCACACGTCGAGCTCGGTCCAGTTCGACAGCGGGAACACGCGGATGCTTTCGCCCTTGTTGACCTTGCCGTTGTACAGGTTCCACAATTCGGGCCGCTGGTTCTTGGGATCCCATTGGTGCAGCCGATCGCGGAACGAGTAGACCCGCTCCTTGGCGCGAGATTTTTCCTCGTCGCGCCGCGCGCCGCCGAATGCGGCGTCGAACTTGTACTTATCGAGTGCCTGCTTCAAGGCCTCGGTCTTCATGATCGTGGTGTGCTTTTGGCTGCCATGCGTGATCGGGCCGACCCCCGCGCGGCGGCCTTCTTCGTTCGTGTACACGATCAGCTTTAGGTTGTTTTCGCGGCAAAACCGATCGCGGAACTCGATCATGTCGCGGAACTTCCAGGTGGTATCGACGTGCATCAGCGGGAACGGCAACGTGGCCGGATAGAAGGCCTTAATCGCCAGCCGCAGCATCACGGCCGAGTCTTTGCCGATCGAGTAGAGCATCACCGGATTCTCGAATTCGGCGACCACTTCGCGCAGAATGTGGATGCTCTCGGCTTCGAGCTGCTTGAGATGCGTCAGATTGTAGGTCGTGGTAGTCATCTATCCGGAAACGTAGCAAATCGCGCTCGGGTCGACTAGGCAGATGGCGGACTGCGAGTCGGTATCGTTTGCCCCCAGCGAGTCGCCGGTGGCTAAATTCCCGAAGTCACGCGGCATCGTCTTTCGGGCGGACCTCCAGCAGCACGCTTTCCGACTCGGTGCCCGGCAGCGGCCAGGTTGCTAGCTTGCGAAGTTGCAGCCCGCGCATTCGCCCCGCTTCGCGCGCCGCGTGGCGTTCCTCGACCCATGCCGGTCCTTTGATCACCAGCATTCGGCCGAAGGCGCCCCAATGCGGTTCGAACCACCCGAGCAGCTTCTCGAGCGGCGCTACGGCGCGCATCACCAACGAGTCGTAATACTCGTCGGCCAGCAGCTCTTCGGCACGCCCCGCATGCACTGGCACTTCGAGCTGCATGCCCCGCACGATATCCTCAACCACGCGGGCCTTTTTGCCCATGCTTTCGGCCAGTCTCACGTGCAAGTCCGGTCGCAGGATCGCCAGCAGCACTCCCGGCACGCCACCGCCGGTGCCGACATCGAGCACGCGCTCCTCGGGCGCCAGCACTTTCGAGAGCTCGAGCGTATCGACCACATCGCGCGTCACGAACCGCTCGTAGTCGGTGTGGCGCGTCAGGTTGATCTTCGTGTTCCAGTCCCACAGCCGGTGAGCATAGTCGGCCAACTGCGCGACCTGCGCGTCGGTCAGCGCGATCGCATGCGATTCGAGAACCGCAACGAGTTGCGACACATCCGCAGGCGCTACCATTGCCCCCTCTCCCTCCGGGAGAGGCTGGCCTCGGCAGCGGGGGCTGGCGGAGGAAAGATCATGTACTTGTCATCCATGGTACTTGTGATCCATGCTGCTTCACCCTCATCCGCCCTTCGGGCACCTTCTCGCGAAGGAAGAAGGGCATGTGGTGGGCGCCGACAGCTACTTCTTGCCGCCTACGCGTTCAGCTTCACGCCGGGATTGTCGGCCACGTTCACCCACACGTGCACATGCGGGTTGCCGCGGAAGTACCAGACGAAACTGGGACCTTCGAGCCGCCAATTGTCCCACACGCGGTCGTTGCCGATGTCGTTGTCCGAGTAAAACGCCAGCGAGCATGCATCCAGGCCGCCCTGCGCCTTCAGGCAGCGCACCACTTCGTCGCGATCGCTTTGCCGGTACGGGTCGATCAGCACTTGCAGCACGCGCTGCAGCTCGGTTTTTTGATCGCTGCTGAATTCGGTGACGGGAATGCCGGGCAGCTCGCCCGATGCGCCTCGGAAGCCGACGTTCTGCTCGCGCGGAGTCTTGGCCACGAGCGCCAGCTTTTGCTGCTTGGTGTCCATCATGCTGAACAGCTTGTTGGCCTCGAGCGCCTGGTGCCAGAACACGTTGCCACGGTGGTCGGCCGGCTCGTCGAACGCGGCCGCCGCATGGCCGTAGAAAATCGGCCCGCCGAAAGCCACGTGATCCGAGCTGTCGCCGTCGCAGCGCAGCGTCATGTGTCGGCCGGTCATCACGAATTCAAACTTGCCGCTGCCCGGGGCGCCAAAGATCGCGATGTTCTGGTCTTCGCCAAACCCGCCGGCATCGTCATCGAGCTGCTTGTCGATCTTGGCGTGCCACTCGGGCTGGATCAGCCCTTCGAAGATCGCACGGATCATGGCCCGCTGATCGTCGTTGTAAAATTTGGTGTTGATGATCGGCTGCGTGATGTGCCAGTTGTTGGCCACGCGGGTGCGCAGCAGGCCCATTTTCGGGTGCGTGTAATCCCATTCAAAGCACACGGCCTTGCGCTGCTCGTCGCTGAGCGAATCGTACAACGTCTTGACGACACTCTCGGGCGACTTGGTTGCCGAGCCGCTCGTGCTCGCTGCCTTCTCGGCGCCATGCGCCCAAGCGCCACTGGTCGAGAGGGCCACGCCTGCCGCTCCCGCGGTCTTGAGGAACTGCCGGCGGTTCACGTGATCGGTCGACTCGCAATCGGGGCAATGCGAACGGTGCTCGAGCATGGCGGCAACTCCTGCGAATGCGCGGTGGGAAACGAGGTCCCGAATGCATCAATTAGAACTGATGCCGCAGGCGCGTGCAATGCGCCAACGCAGCCACCAGGCGATGCCGCGGCGCGGCGAAACTCAGTTCCATTGCCCGTCGCCTTCTTCTTCGTCGTCGGGCGGATCGCCGTTGGCCCATTGCTCAACGGCCGTGATCAGCGCGTCGCGTTCGTCGGCTTTGGCCCACACCGATTCGCCCTGCTCGAGGCGGACTTCGTAGTACCCTTCGCGCTCGCAGTCTTCTTCGCCACAGTAGTGGGGTGTGGCGGCAATCCACATCACGCGATACAGCGGAACGTACTTATCGTCGACGATAAAGAAAACAGTGGACATGAGCGGGAGTCAGGGGTCGAGATTCGGGATTCAGCAACGGACGCTGGGACGACAGACCGTGGACAATCTTACGTTTTTCCTAGCTCTTGGGCGCGGCGGGTCGCGGCTTCGACGGCGGCAATCAGCCCCGACCGCACGCCGCCGGCCTCGAGCGCTGCCAGCCCTGCGATCGTCGTGCCGCCGGGACTGGCGACCTGGTCCTTCAACGCCGCTGGGTGCTCGCCGGTCTCCAGCACCATGGTCGCGGCGCCGAGGATCGTCTGCGCGGCAAGGCCTTGGGCCACCTCGCGCGGCAGCCCCATCCGCACGCCGCCGTCGGCCAAGGCTTCGATCATCACGAACGCGTACGCCGGGCCCGAGCCCGACAGCCCGGTGACCGCGTCGAGCAACCGCTCGTCGAGCTTGTAGGCTCGGCCGACGGAGCCCAGCAGGCGTTCGACCAAGGCGGCATCGTCGGCCGTGGCGCCGCGGCCCAGCGCGTAGCCGCTCGCGCCGCGTCCCACGAGGCAGGGCGTGTTGGGCATCACGCGCACCAGCCGCGGCGCGGAACCCAATCGCTCGGCCAAACGTGCTAGCGTCACGCCAGCCACAATCGAGATCACCAGGTGCTTTTCGGTCAGGCGGCCATGCAGGTCGGCGAATACCGGCTCGAGATTTTGCGGCTTCACGGCCAGGAACACCACCTGCGATGCCTGCGCGACGGCGGCGTTGTCGTGCACGATCCGACCGCCCGTGGCCCGGGCAAACTGCACCGCGGTTGGCGCATGCGGGTCGCTGGCCACGATCGACGAACCCGGCAACAGCCCCGCCGCGACGAATCCACGTCCCAGTGCCGTGGCCATCCGTCCGCTGCCGATGAACCCGCAGGTCAGTTCCGTCATGTGTCTCGCTTGCTTGCCCACCATCGATTGCCCGATACCAGGATGACTTGCCCGCTGCAATCGTGCAACCTCGTCTGGACGCCACGAAGCGATTCTGCGACACTCTGCCGCCCGTCTCGCCACCGCGGTCATGGACGACAGCCCTCGAGACGGTTCACGGCATGCCTTGTCACGGAGGACCTGGCAGTGAGTGCCCGAGATCCGGTGAGCGCCCGAGTTGTTGCATTGTTCGTGTTCGCTGCGGGTATCGTGGTTCCGAGCCTTTCGGCCCCCGCGGCCACGCCCGAGCAACCTTCGCTGTGGGCGCGCATGACCAAGCCGTTCATGCGGCCGATGACCACCACCGTCTCCCGCTCAGGCGGCATTCCGTGGCAGAACGGCAAGCCGCTGTACACGTCGGCCTCGACCGACCGATCGCTGCCGCGCAAGGTCGTCGATGCCGTTACGCTCAAGCCGCTGCGCGACAAGGTGGCGCAATCCGGGCAGCCCAAGTACAGCGTCTCGCGCAGCGAAAAACAGCAGCGCGCCAAAGACAGCACGTCGAAAGGGATCGGCGCCTTGTTCAAAAAATCCGAGCCGCCCAAGCCGCGCACCATGGGCGAGTGGTTGGCGCAAGAGCGGCCGAAATTCTAACGCTCGTATGGGGAGCACCAGCATGCACACGTTCTCACGCCGAATTCTTTGCTCGCTTGTCATCGCGGCGACCGCGACCATGCTCGCCGGCTGCGCTCAATCGTGGCGGTACTCGACCGGAGTCGACGGCGAGCGCCGGCCGTTGCTGCGGCCGCTCTTGCCGTGGCGACGCGCCCAGGCCAAGACCTTCGACGAACCGATGACGAGCGCCCTGCCCGAGTCGATGCCGTTCGTCGCGTCGCAGTCGCCCCGGCGCGGTTCGCTGCCGCGCAAAAACGCCACCGCCGAGGCGGCGGCCGAAGCGACTCCCTCGAGCGAAACGTCCTCGAGTGCCGAGCCGAGCGTGTATTTGCCGAACGACGACGCGAAGTAAGCCTTCAGGCCAGTGCCGGCAGGTTCACGACGTTCTCGGGCATTTTTCCCGACAGGCGATCGGCGACTTGCCGGGCGACACGCTCGCGCAGATTCGCCAGTGATTCTTCCGATACGAATGCCGCGTGCGGCGTGACGATCACGCGCGGATCGTTCATCGGGGGCTTGCTCAAATCGGGCGGCTCGTGCTGCTGCACGTCGAGCGCCGCACCGGCCAACTTGCCGGCCTCGAGCGCTTCGGCGAGCGCTGGTTCGTCGACCACCGCGCCGCGCGCGGTGTTGATCAGGTACGCGGTCGGCTTCATGCGTGCGAACTGGTCGCGCCCGATGAGGTGCTTCGTCTCGGCTGTCGCCGGAATGTGCAGCGAAATGTAGTCGCTCTTGGCCAGCAGCGTGTCGAGATCGCAAAACTGCACGCCGGGCGCGCTCTTCGGCTTGCGGCTGGTCGCGAGCACGTTGAGCCCAAGGCACTTGGCCTTGTGCGCCAGCAGCTTGCCGATGTTGCCGAACCCTACGATACCGAGCGTCTGCCCCTCGATCCGCCGCAGCTTGGGTCCGGCTTGCAGTTCGTAACGACCCGCCTTGGTCGCTGCATGGTAGAAGGCAACTTTCCGAGCCAGCGACAACATCAGCGCCAGGGCGTGTTCGGCGACCTCGGCCAGGCAGTAATCAGGAACGTTGGTCACCGGGATCTTGTGCTCGGTGCACCATGCGACATCGATGTTGTCC
>DASZPI010000217.1:0-9238 GCA_035550355.1 Pirellulales bacterium | reverse complement strand
AACATTCCGACTCGCGAAGAGATCGCGCTTGAGCAGCAGCTCAAGTCGCAGTTGGACCTTATCGACTCGCAACTGCGCACGCTCGATGCGACGAAAGACGCGCAGCAAATCCAGACCCTTTGGGCGGAGCGCAAGCTTGTCGCGGGAAAACTCGAGTTTTTGAAAACCGAAGTGAACAATCGCGGGCTGAACAACGAGTTCATTCCTAGGAACCAGACCTTTCTCGGCCCTAGCAGCCCCGGACCCATCAGCCCGAATATCTTGCAGTACCAGCAGTTGCTGAATCAGATTCGATAGCCGCTACGGTCGGAGGGTCAGCGCCAATCGCCGCTGAGAATGAACGCCGCCCAATGCCGCGGCGACAGTCGTGTTGTGGTCGTTGCATCCTCGGCGAGATCCAGCCCGAGGCCGCGCGTGGTTTGAGCAAGCAGATCAGGGTTCCGTGGCACCTCGCGCAGCATCCAAAGTTGTGCGTCGCGCAGCGCGTCGAGTTTCGTCATCTTGCGTTGCCACAGATTCTCGTAGAACCGGGTCATCAACAATTGGGTCGAAAGATCGGGCACTTGCCACAGGCTAGCGACTACGGTGTTGGCGCCTGCGGCTTGAAAGGCGCGTTGCAGGCCGAGTAATCCTTCGCCGCTGGCCACCTCGCCCAGTCCGGTTTCGCACGCCGAGAGGACGCACAATTGCACGCGGCGCAGGTCAAGCGACATCACTTCTTCAGCGGTTAGAAGGCCATCGCCTACTTGCGACGCTGGAAGATTTGCGCCGGCAAGTACGAAACCCGAGCGCACCCCAGGATGCAAACTGGCGACGCTCTGGTCGAAGACAGTGGTCGACATTCCACCCAAAGCCGGTTTCGGGCGACGGGCATCGTTCGGTGCACGCGACGGGGCGGGCGAAAAATAACCGTGCGTTGCCAGGTGTAAGTAGGTGGCGGTTGGGGCGAAGTGCCGGAACGCCTGTTCGGTGGCCGCCGCTCGTTCGAGGTCGATCTGCTTCCCCTGGCGAAATTGCTGGCCGAACACCTTAAGGATCGCATCGCGTTCAGCTTTCGTGCCCGGCAGGTCAGACCATGTATTGCGCGGCTTGGTTGGCAGCGGCGAATCGCCAGCATCGTCGGAATGTCCGTAATCGACGTCGGCAACGATCAGCAATGTCGGTGGTGTCGTTAACTGTGGAGAAGTATTAACCTCGACCAGTTCTACCGGTGAGGGCACGATGGCAATGGGCAGGTCCTCAAGGAGATAGCAATCACCTTCGATCGTCGGTAACGCAGCGAATGGAAATTGTCCCAGCGGCCCGTCCGGCGAAATGAGCAACTTCTTCGCGCCGGCCAGATGCGCTTCGAGTGGTGCCCATATCTGTTCGCGCAGGCGTCGCCCTGCTGCTCGCCCGGAGGTCGTCTGACCAAAATCGCGTCGCCAAGCGTTAATGGCCGCAGCCGCCGTGTCGAGCGGTCCTAAATCAACTAGCCGCAACGGATCGTTGGTCGACACAACGAACGCCGCAAGACGTCGGTCCCAGTGTTCGCGTTGCTTTGTCGCAGGTTTGGCGGCTTCACGATGCCAGTAATCGACGTAGTCGATCAGCACCGCGTCGCGCGGCATTGCCCGCACCAGTGCCTCGACCGACGGGCGTGACAGGGTTTCACGAAAGGCGTCGCATCGAGCGGCAAGCTGTTGCTCGAGACGTTCCTTGCGGACCGATAAATCGGTCAAGGTCTGCTGTGTGTCGGCTGATCCATCGCTGCCTGGGCTCTCGACTGCCAACTGGGCAAGTTGCGCCGTCACGCCATCGAGTTCCGCGAACTGTGCTTTCAACTCGGGCGCGTCGGCGGCGGCACGTAGTTGTCGATGGCGGCGTAACACTTGGCCCTTCCAGGCCAGCCAGAAGTTATAGATTTGTGTTGGGTTACCATTGGTCGTGAGGCACGCGGCAAGATAGGTGTCAAACCAACCACGGATGCTGGCCTCCATGGCCAATTGTTGCCGCTGCGATTGGGCGCTGGCCACGTCGTCGAGTTGCCGCAGGCCGATGTCCATTGCTTCCCGATGCAGTGGGTCGGCACGCTGGTGTTGGCCCAGGTCGTCGTAAAGCACCGCCAGGTTGTCGAGATCGGTAGCGTAGCTTGGATGGCGCGGACCAAGGGCGCGCCGCTCGATCTCTAACACCTGGCGCAGCAGTCGCTCGGATTCAGCGACATCGCCGCGCCCTTTGTAAACCAGTGCCAAGTTCGTGAGATTCGTCGTGTACGCCGCCTGTGCGGGACCACCGGTTTCGCGGTTGATTGCCATGGCTTGGCGCAG
Organism: Pirellulales bacterium; assembly: GCA_035550355.1. Classification (GTDB taxonomy): domain Bacteria; phylum Planctomycetota; class Planctomycetia; order Pirellulales; family PNKZ01; genus DATAXP01. Next base: position 6,929 of record DASZPI010000217.1, on the reverse strand, counting down.
CAAGGTCTCCGCTTTGTCGTATTGTTCGAGGTGCAGATATAGATCGGCGAGGTTGTTGAGACTAAAGGCGTATAGCGGATGATGCTCGCCGAGCGTCTTTTTCCAGATTTCGCTGGCTTGCAGATACAAGGCCAAAGCCTGCGGCGCATCGCCAACATCGCGATAGATCGACGCAAGGTTGTTGAGGCTGACGGCATAGTCGGGATGGTCTTCGCCCACGGTTTCGCGGCGGGCGTCGAGCACCTCGCGATACAACGGCTCGGCACGGACATCGTCTCCCATTTCGCGGTACAACGATGCCAGGTTGTTGAGCGCTGTGGTGTAGACGCGGCTCGACTTGTCGAGAGATTTCCGCGCGCCATCGAGTGCTTGCTGATACAGTTGCTCGGCGTTGGCGTAATCGCCCGCGTTCTTGTAGAGCAGCGCCAAATTGTTTATCGCTGCGATCGTGTTCGGGTGTGCATCGCCCAGCGCTTTGCGGTTGATCGCAATGACTTGCTGGTACAGCGGCTCAGCTTGAGTGCCGCGACCTGTGACTTCGTACAAGCCTGCGAGGTTGTTCAGCCCCATCGCGAAATCGGGAGCATCGGTGCCAATCGTCTGGCGGTAGACGGCGATCGCTTGCTCGAACAGCGGCTCGGCTTCGGTGTAACGCCCCGCGTTCTTGTAGAGGTTGGCCAGGTTGTTGAGCGCGGTGGCGTAATAGGGGTTCGAAGGACCGAGGAACTTGCGCTGTAAGTCCACGACGCGCTGTGCTAGCGGGATTGCCTCGGCATACTTTCCGTCGCGGTACAGGTTTCCGATTTGCCGGCTAAGTTCGGCCACTTCGGCGATCGCCTTGGCCTCATCGTCGCTGGCGGGACTAGGCGCACTAAGCGCGGGCGGTGAAGGCGGTTGAGCATGTGATCCGACGCCGGTGAAAAGCATGGCGGCCGCGACAACTGCCGCGCACGCGGAGTGACAGCGAACGTTTCGTCGGGACATGGCGTCGAACCTCCGGTTCCGCGCTTGGGGCGCAGACCTGCTAACACCGGAAAACTACAATAATTGAAGGGCAAAGAATGGTCTCTGTCGATCTTTTGAGGTTCCTACGTGGACAACGTGCCTAAAGTCGATCGACCCGCCGAAGCCAGTGTCGGCGAGGGCGCAACACCCGCCGGACGCTTCACCATGAAGACGGTTTCGCTATGGCTGGCAGGACCTTCGGCCCTGCTGGTGTTTATCAACCAGATCGTGCCGTTATGGAAGGCATTCAAGGAGCCCGCCGGAGCTGAAAACCAGGCGACGGTCGTCGTTGAGCATCGCCTGCCGCAGAAGACAGCAACCTCGCCAAGCGTCATCGCCCAGTCTCTCACCATTGAGGCGGCGCGATTCACAGACACTAGTGGCGACAAAATCGAACTGGTGTGCCGCAACAGTGCCGAGGCGCCGGCGTTCGTCAAGCAAGCGATCGTGGAAATTACCCGCATTTGGAAGCTGAAGCCGATCGCCGTGGCGCGCGGCCAACTGGCCTCGTCGGCCGAGTACGATCTGACGCTGCCGCCTGATGCGGCGAGCAATTCGGCTTCGACAACCGTGAGCCGATCATTGAACCAGGAGATCCCAGCCTCAGGGCTCGATCGTTTCACGCTGTCGCTGGGCGTTGCTGCGTCGAACGAACAATGCGCACGCGTTTATCAGTTCCGGCTAAAGATCGTCAGCGGCGACGCGACGATTGACGCGGGCGAGTTCGTGTATCTGAGCGCCCCTGCCGATGGGCCAGCCCTGCCGCCCTACTCCATCAACCGTGCAGCGGCGGCTGAGATTGGCGAGGCGACCGGTACCCGCAACGCTGCGGTAGAAAGCTTCCTTGCGCCAGCCAAGTGATGCTGCGCGTTGCGTTGAGAGGTTTCATCATCGAGTCCGACAGCTTACGGGCCGACGCCGAAGCCTGAGCGGTCGATGAACACCGGCAGCGCCACTTTGGGCGTTGCGCTGGGCTCTGTGGGTTGCGTGCCACGCGGTTTCACGCCCGGTGGCAATGGCACGTCGCGCGTTCGTTCCTTGCTGGCGGGCACGCTTTCGTTGCTGGCCAGGGTCGCGGCGGCATCGGCGCCTTTCATGGCGTAATCGAGCCATACGGTCTTTTGAGTGACCTTGGTGTTGAACGGCGCATATTCGACGGCCATTTGTTGATAGCGTGTCGCTTCGCCCCATTGCTCCAAAGCGGCATACGAACGGGCCAGGACCGCGAGACATTCAGCCTCGCGATATAGGCTTTGCTCGCACGCCGTATGCGCCGATCGCAAGGCGCGCTCGATCTTGTCGACTTCCTGACTACTCGCCAGCCACGCCGCTGCGCGCTCGCGGTGCGCCGGGTAGTATTCGGCGTCTCGTCGCAGTGCCTCGTCGAAGGCGGCGATCGCGTCGTCGTACTTCCCTTGCGCGGCAGCGAGCTTGCCGAGGGCGTATTGCGGCACCTCCCAATTCGGGTTCAGCCGCGCTGCAGTTTCGTACATTGCCTTCGCGCGGTCGGGTTGCTTGGCCTGTTCCAGCGCCTGCCCCCAATCGATGTATAACTTCGCAGACGAACCGAGCAGCCGCCAAGCGTCGTTGAACTTCGCTTCGTCGTACTGCGTCAGGGCCGCAGTGCGGGCAAGCGCCAATCGCGCCGCGGGGTTCGACGGGTTTTGCCGGACCGCCAGTTCGTAATCCTTAACTGCCAGCCGGTCCTCGCCACTGTTTTCCCAGCACATGCCTCGCAGCCAAAAAGCGCCTGGTTGCGCTCTACCGCTGACGAGCTGATCGTTGAACCAGCTAAGCGCATCGCTTGCGGCGATCACATCGTCTTTGCGCACCCACCCCGTAGTCGCCGGGTACGATGTGCTGCCGTCGTCTTCGACCAGCAGCCAACTGCCGTCAATGTCTTTGACCGCCGTTGGCCAAGCGATGTTCAGCACGCTCCGCGCAATTCCGTCGCTCGACCGCAGCATCACCGTCTCGGATTTCGGCACGATTCGTCGTCCGAGCCAGGCTGGGCTGGCCGCCGCCTGCCGCGCGCTGATTGCCACGCTGGCAAGCGAGGCGAAAAATACGATAACACGCCGGAGCGAACGGTCGAAACGGATCGTTGTTGACTGGCAGCGGGGCATCTCGAAAACTCAAATGGGAGGTTCGCAGATTCTACAGTCTGCTCAGCGCTTGTCGGGATCTGCGTTGCCCAACACAGGCTGCGGGTTGGCGGGGTTCATTGGCACGGCACCGGCAACGTTCGGGTTCGCCGCACCGGCGTTCGGAGCCACGCCTGCCGCGGCGGCCGGTTGAGGCACCGGCGGCGTCGGCTCGCTCTCGTCGGGCTTCGGTGGCGCACCAGTGTCGGCCAAAAGGAATGCGGACCAGAAGAACGGATGCGTTCCCCGCGGAGGCACTTGGATACCGGTCGGCACCAAGCGCGGTTCGAGCGCAGGATTCAGCTCCCGTTCCCACTCCAAGAATACGCTACGCTGCCAGGCATCGGCGGCGGTGGTGTGGGGCAATTCTTGGGCAAACTCGCGGACCAGATCGATGCTGCTCTGCCCGCCGGGTCGCCAGCGACTGATGAGCACGGTACGCGCACCGGTCGCCATCAGTCCGGTAATCGACATAAACAGGTCTACCCCCGCGTTATTCTTCTTCAAAGCGTTCTCCGCCGAAGTGTGAAATCCTGGCAGGATCACCACTTCAGGCGCGGCCCAAGGCAGCGGCATCCAGGCGGCCAATGTGCTTCCGGGGGCGGCCCGGTCCAGCGGAATCGGCGACCAATCGAGTGGCTGCCCCTCGCTGGGATTGATATCGGCCAGCACGATCAATCGATCGGCCAACGAGGCCAGCAGACCGCTCGGCGCGTGCATGTGCCCATGAATGGCGGTCGGATTGATCAGCGAGCGTTCCATGTCGTGGTACGCGGTCAAGGCAATGTCAGCGTCATCCTGCGGATATAGACGCCCTAACACCACCGCTGTGTTCCCGCCTTGTTTTCGAGGCCGCTTATCGGCAATCCCTAGTCCCACGGTCGGCGCGTAACGCAGCCGCAGCCGGCCGATTAGCGGCGTCAGCCCTTTGTCGTCGATCGTCTCCAGAGCTTCGAACGGTATGTACCACAGCATGTTATCCGGAACGATCACCAGTTCGGTGAACGTGTAAGGGAGCGTGATCTTCGACTCGCGCATGATCACGTCCAGCAGATCGCGCGCTGCCTTTTGCCACGACGAGTCGGCCAGATCGCTGGCGCGGAGCTGCTTGTTCTGCTCCCAGTTGCCGATATCGCGAAGCATTGCCTTGGTGTCCTTCTCGACCGCCGTCGGCGACGGGATGACCCAGTAGCCGTACTTGTCGTTGGTCATCAGGAAGGCATGTGTTTGCCGGCTGGTGCAGAAGAATGCCAGCAGGGCCTGCCCCCCGACCATCGTCTCCTGCACCTGCTTCGTAGTGCGGATGGGCGGGAAGATGAGGTCGCCCGGCTCGCGACGCAGCGCAATCTCGCGGAGCATCGTCTCCTGCTTCTGGCAAATCTTGGCCAGCTCGGCCAAACGTTCGGCTTGCTGCTTCGCGCCGGCAGAGTCCTCGTACCAAAGCGGGCGCGATTTGATGTCGTCGTACATCGTGCGCGATTGTTGCGCGAGTTGCTCGTAGCCGACAAAGCGAGTCAGCAAATCTTGCTTTTGCAACCGCGCTCGCTGGTCGAGCAGTTCTTCGGGTCCTTCGAGCAGCCATCGCAGGTTCAGCAGTCGGCCGCCGAACTCCAACGCGCTGAGAAACCGATGTCGCCGCGACAGGTCAGCAATTTCGAGCGCGCGTTCGTATTCCTTGCGTGCGATCGCCACCTCGAACCAACTCTCATAGCTGAGCGTATGGGGTACCGACAACACCGATAACGCCTCGATCGGTTCGGTCAGCCAATCGGCCGGCGTAGGGTCGCGCAATAGCGCGGTGTACAGGTCCATCGCGACTCGCGGAGTGATGGCTGCCTGATTCTTCAAGAGGCTGTCGACCAGCCCGATTTGAAACAGCCACAGCGATCCGCCCTGCTGAAACGACATGGCCGAGGCGTATGCGGTGTCGCCAACCGCTGCGCCACCGCTCTGATACGAGACGATCGCGGTGGTGTAGTTCACACGCGCTCCGAGGCGCGCCGCGGCGATATCGCTTCGGCCGATCGTGGTTTTGGCCTTCGTCAAGAAGTCGGCCGCAGCTTTGGTTTGGCCGATGGCCGCGGCATTTTCGGCACACAGCTGTAGTAGCGAGGCTTGCAAATAGCCGATGCCATTGCGTCGTGCCCAGTCGGCCGCGATCACGAGCGGCGAATACATGCCCTTTTGATTCGCTAACAGGTGGGTCAACGTCCCATAGCGGAACGCTTCTTCGAGTACGTTCCAATCGTCGAAGTTCACGGCCGCATAGGTCGCTTCGTCGTACCAGCGGTCGGCGGTGACGAAATCGGCTTGCGAGAGCGCAATACGGGCGAGCTCGACCATGGCCATGGCCGTGAGCGGATGATCGTATTGCCCGCCGGCGACCAGCGAGCGTTCGAGCGCGGTCTTGGCCTGCGGATCCTTGCCTGCGGCCGAGAACGCCATGCCAAGTTGCAGGTCGATGAAGCACTCGGACCAGTGATTGGGTTGCCCCTGGCGACGGGTGCAGACTTCGAGCACTTGGGTTGTGAGCGGATCGTGCGCACACACCGGACCCATAATGTCGCGTCGGCGACGGATGGCTTGGCAGGTGCAGCGCACCACTTCTTGTACGCACACCGGCACGAGCATGGGGTTTTGCACGACGCCGCCGCGCTGCAGCACCGGCATCTGGTTGAGCGATCCCTGCGCGCTGAGCGTGTAGTCTTTGTATTGTCCAACGACGAACGTGCGTTTCGATGCTCCCCACGGAACACGTGCTACCGCATTGCCGGCGGCCGAGGGGGCGATCGTCGGATCGAACTGCACGCGGATCATCCAATCGGCGTGCTGGATGAACAGGTTCAACGCGATTGTGTATTGGTCGAGTGCCGGCCCGTACTTGCCGAGCTGGTAATAGCTCTCGCCGGCCATCGTGTGATAGCAAATCGAGTCGACCCAGCGGACCGCCCCGGCCTTGATCGATCCTTGCTGGGCTTCGCCGAGAAAGTCAGCCAGCGAACCGCGGAACGCGCCGTCGTAATACTCGTTGAGGTAGTTCCAGTAGAACTGCGACGGAGCTTTGAGCTGGGCCTGCGTCGGCGCTGGCGCGAACGCGCCGATAGCAACGAAGCCAATGCTGACGAGGGCTGCCGCCCGAGCCACACGCCCGCCGATCATGCGTCGATGCTCCGGGAAGTCTTGCCTAGTGTGTCCGCGCCGCGAGAACCGGCGGCAATTTCCGCACTATCTCAGGATACCCGTGGCCCGAGGCGAGGCAAAGCAAGTCTCCCGAATTGCGCAGATTCGCGCCACTGAAGCACACCCACTCGCCATTCCGGAAAAATCTGACGACTTTCTCAACTGGTTGGGTTTGGATGCCGATAACGAATTTGCCGAAAATTCCATGGGCGAGGAGATGTGACGATGAGGACGTCGGGAATTCATACTCGAGCCGCGCTGGCGGGTTTCAGTCTCGCGGTCGTCCTCGCGGCCACCGGCTGCCAGTCCGACTTCAACGGTCAGACGCTCCCCAGCGCCTGGTGGCAGACCGACGACGTCCAATACTTCCCGCCGGGAACCGAGTTTCGGCTCTCGCGCGAGGCGGCGGCCATGAACGCTGCCAAGGAGAATGCCGCCTTGGGCGCCGCGCCCCTGGGTGGCCCCGCGCCCGCTCCGGCGCCTGTGCCGATGCAGGTTCCTGCTCCGCTGGGCGTGCCGATGGGTGCACCTGCTGAACCGGTTCCTCCGCCGGGCGGCTTGATGCCGTAAGGCTCGAGCGCGTCGCTCATTCGAACGTTT
>DASZPI010000216.1:0-4406 GCA_035550355.1 Pirellulales bacterium | reverse complement strand
GACGAGTTGATTGCCGAACTGGTGAAGCAGAATCATCTGACCAGCTTCCAGGCCCGGCAGATCGCGGCCGGCAAGGCCAAGGCGCTGGTCATGGGCAACTACACCATTCTCGACCGCATCGGCGCCGGCGGCATGGGGCAGGTGTTCAAGGCCGAGCATCGCCGTATGCACCGCACCGTGGCGATCAAGACGCTGCCGTCGGCGCTGGTCAAAGACCCGGCAGCCCTGGCGCGGTTCGAGCGCGAAGTGACCGCCGCCGCCAAGCTATCGCACCCGAACATTGTCGCCGCCTACGACGCCGACGAAGCCAACGGCGTGCACTTCCTGGTGATGGAATACGTCGAAGGGCAAGACCTGTCGGCCACCGTAAAAAAGCACGGCCCGCTGCCCGTCGCGAAAGCGCTCGAGTACATCCGCCAGGCCGCTGCCGGCCTGGCCTACGCGCACGGCGAAGGGATCATCCACCGCGACATCAAACCGGCGAACCTGCTGGTCGATAAAAAAGGGACCGTGAAGATTCTCGACATGGGGCTGGCGCGGATCGACTCCCCCGGCGGCGAAGCCTCGGAGCTGACCGGCACCGGCGCGGTGATGGGCACGGTCGATTACATGGCCCCCGAGCAGGCGCTGAACACCAAGCACGCCGACCAGCGTGCCGACATCTACAGCCTGGGCATCTCGCTGTACTACCTGCTGGCCGGCAAGTGCGCGTACGGCGGCGACACGCTGATGGAAAAACTGCTCGCCCACCGCGAGCAGCCCATTCCCTCGCTGAAAGCATTGCAGCCCGGCGTGCCCGAGGCGCTCGACGGCGTGTTCCAAAAGATGGTCGCCAAGAAAATCGACGAGCGTTACCAAACGATGACCGACGCACTGGCGGCGCTCGAGCAATGCGCGGCAGGACTGAGCGGCTCGCCGATCGGCTCAACCGGCAACTGGCAGGCGATGCCGACCGTCGATGCCTCGGAGCTGTCGATCGCCCTGGGCAACCAGAAGCTGCGTTCGATCGATGCGCCGGAGATCGTGATCGACACGAAACCGAAGCCGTCGCAGCGCACCCAGCGCGCGACGCCGGCCCTCGGCAATTCGCCGGGGGCGAAAGGGCCGCCCTGGAAGAACACCAAGGTGCTCGCCGGCGCCGGGGCGGCGGGATTCTTCGCGCTGCTGCTGGGCGTGATCGTGATCATCCGCGGCCCCCAAGGCGAAGAGCTCGCGCGGATCGAAGCGCCCGCCGGGGCGAGCGTCGAGGTCAAAGCCGAAAGCGGACAGCCAAAAGCGGGCGGCTCGAATCACGCCCTTCTCCCTCCGGGAGCAGGTGGCCGAAGGCCGGCTGAGGGTGCCGGCGACCGCGCCGCGGCCGAGTATCTGCGCGGCGTGCCGGGCGCGCATCTTTACGCCGTCAGAACACACGACGGCGCGATGCTCGATCTGCTGCCATCCAAGCCGCTTCCGGACGACGAGTTTTTCGTCACGTACGTCAAGTTCTCCCCGGGCAACAAGCCGCCCGCCGAGGCCATTGGCCGGCTGCCCGAGCTGAAGCGGCTCGACACGCTGATCCTCAACGGCTGCCCGATCGGCGATGCCGATCTCAAGCCGCTCGAAAAGCTCGCAGCGTTGAAGGAACTCGACCTGGCGTACACCGAAGCGACGGCCACCACGCTGCTGATCCTGCGCAACCAGCACAACATTACGGAGCTGTCGTTGATCGGCTCGAAGATCGACCCGCGCTCGTGCATCGCCTTTGCCCTGGCGCAGCGGGAGCTCAAACGATACGACGGCAACTGGGACGACGCCACGCGCGCCACGTTCACGCCGCCGGCCACGCTGCGGCGGCTGGGTATTCATGCGATCGACGACAAAACCGCCGCGCGCGTCGGCGGCTGGACGCAGCTCGACAACCTGTCGGTGGGAGCCAGCCCGCGGCTGACCAAGGCGGGGTTCGCCGAGCTGTGCGATCTCACGAACCTGCAATATCTAGGCTGCACCAACGGCACGCCCGTGGCCGACGGCTGGTTGATTTATCTGGCAAGAATGCCGCGGTTGACGCACCTGTGGCTGAACCAGTCGCAAGTCACCGACCAGGGACTCGACCAACTTGCCAAGCTCGACAAGCTGACTTCGCTGAGCCTGGGCGGCACGAAAGTCACCTCGGCCGGCATCGACAAGCTCCGCCGCGCGTTGCCCGCGTGCAAGATCGAGTGGGACGGCGGCGGCGTCGAGCCCAGCCAGCCGGCCGCCAGCGACGGCTGGATCGATTTGAGCGATCTCGGCAACTGGGTGCAGACAACCTCGGGCAGTTGGACCACCGGCGCCGCGCACGCCGACCTCGCAAAGCAATACGGGCTCGATGCCCAAGCCGGCGGGCGCGACCTGCTGCGCCCCTACAGCGCCAAGCCCGGCGACATCTACACGACCGCCCGCTGGGGCGATGTGCAGGTCGAGCTCGAATTTCTGCTGCCCAAGGCCAGCAACTCGGGCGTGTTCCTGATGGGCGAGTACGAAATCAATCTTTGGGACCACGACGACTCGGGGCAGATCTTGAGCCGCGCCAAACCGAACGTCGTGGCCCGCAAGCCCGCCGGCCAGTGGCAATCGCTCTCGATCGATTTCCAAGCCCCGCGGTTCGACGGCGACAAAAAAATCACCAATGCCCGATTCGTGAAAGTCGTGATGAACGACCAGGTGATTCACGAGAATGTCGAACTCAACGGCGTCACCCAGGACGGCAGCTCGTTAACGGGCAAGGAATCGGCCACGGGCCCGCTGCTGCTGCAAGGCAAGATGGGGCCGATCGCGTTCCGCAACATCCGCGTGCGGCCGCTGGGCGCCACCCTTCCACCACTCGCGCCGCAGCAACAGTTCTACGAGACTTGGCTCAAACAAGTCCGACTATTGCCGGCCGAGCAGCAGATCGCGGCAGTCAGCAAGAAGCTGATGGAACACAACCCCGGCTTCGACGGCAAGCTAACGGGGCTCAACAAGGCGCCGGCGCCGAAGATCGAAAACGGCGCCGTCACCGAGCTGCGGCTGGCGACCGACAACGTGACCGACATTTCTCCGCTGCGCGCGCTGGCGGGCTTGAAGGCGCTGAACTGCTCGGGGAGCGGCCAATCGATGTACAACGGCGCCTTGGTCGATCTTTCGCCGCTGAAAGGTCTGCCGCTCGAGTGGCTGGAGTTCAACGACACCAAGGTTGCCGACCTCGCGCCGCTGGTGGGGATGCCGCTGAAGCGACTTTCGTTCTTTCATTCGCGGGTCAGCGACCTCGCGCCGCTCAAAGGAATGCGGCTCGAGTTCCTGTCGTTCCACGGCTCGCGGCAAGTGACCGACCTGGGCCCGCTGCGCGGCATGCCGTTGACCGAGGTTCAGGCATCGCACACGTTTGTTGCCGACCTGGCGCCGTTAGCCGATTGCAAGCAGCTCAAGAACTTGCAGGTGGGCAGCACGCGCGTGACCGCGGCCACCGTTGCCGCCGTGCAAAAGGCGCTGCCCCATTGCAAGATCTCGTGGGACGGGCCGAAGGCGGAGGATTTCACTTCATTGTTCAATGGCCGCGACCTCAGCGGTTGGAAGACCAATCCCGCTTATCCGGGGAATTGGCGCGTTGAGAACGGTGTGCTCGTCGGCAGCAAGGGAGTTTCGTACCTGTTTACCGAGCGCGGCGATTTTGGCGATGTCCACCTGCGCTGCGAAGCGCGGGTGGGCTCGGGAACGAGCGCCGGCATTGCCGCCCGCGCCCCGGACATGCTCGCGTCCAATCCGTCGCTGCTGCCCGGCTACATGGCCAAGATCAACGTCGATTCAAAAATCGATCGGCAAAAGACTGGCAGCATGTACGTCACAACGCACGAAAGATACGTCGGCATTGGTAAAGCCCCATCGCCGGTAGCGGCCGACGAATGGTTCACCATGGACTTCATCATTCGGAATTACCACATCCAAATCCAGGTGAACGGCAAGACCATTACCGAGTACACCGACGACAAGAATTTGTTCGCGACCGGCCGAATTGCCTTGCAGTTCTACGGAGGTACCGCGCCAGTCGAGTTTCGCAAGATCGAAGTTCGCGAGTTGGATCGCCCCGACGCGATGGAGAAAAACAACGGCAAGCCGACCGCCGGATTTGATGCCAACGGAGGAAAGGGTTTTGTGCCGCTATTCAACGGCCGCGATCTGGCCGGTTGGACCATCGTCGGTGCCCACGATTGGAAAGTTGCGGGTGGCGCGATCGCCTGCGTCGGCACGGAGCGCACCTACCTGGTTTCGCAGCGCCAGAACTTCCGCGACTTCCACCTGCGCGTCGAAGCCAAGATCAACGAGCCGGGCAACAGCGGCGTGTACTTTCGCTGCGCGCGGGGCGCCCCGGGCAAACATCCCGAAGGCTACGAGGCGCAGATCAGCGCGTC
>DASZPI010000215.1:0-2848 GCA_035550355.1 Pirellulales bacterium | reverse complement strand
CGAAGGTGGCCAAGGTAACCAAGCGGCGGCCACGCTAGCGCGGCGCCTTAGCTTAAGTCGGGCGGCACGCGCCCTTTTTTTCGCGGCGGCGACGATCGATGCCATCACCGTCGCCGCGCCGTGCGCTCTCCATGTAATTGTCTGCACATAGAGTGCGTCGGGGACCGCCGCAGGTAGGTCGAACGTCGGAATGGACGTAATTCGTTGGTCGAGTCGGCGCGTCAACGGTGTGCTATTTTGAGGACGGCCGCATCGGGGCTGTGGCGGGATGAAACGAAGGATGTGGTGTGCGTCTCCGCCGAGCCGGTCCTGCATCTTTTGCTAGTACAATTTTTCGCCGCCGTCGTAATCTTGACGATGCGGTCTATTTTGAAATAGACTTGCCTGCATGTCCGAGCAGGTTATGGCCCGCTGTCGCTCTTTCTATGGTAAGTCCGGCTTGTCTCTCGACGAGCTGGGGAAGCGCATGGGGTACAAGAATGTCGCGGCTCGAAAAAGTGCTTGGCAGTTCTTGAACAAAACCACGGATCCGCGATTAAGTATGTTGGAGAGGTTCGCAGACGCAATGAACGTCTCGCTAGCCGACCTTATCTCAAAGTAAAAAGCGTTCCGAGAAGGGGGCCTGATAGAGCATGCCCAAAAAAAACGTTGGGAACAGCTTTCTCGCACGACGACGATCGCGCCCGTTGTTCAACGATGCGCCGATTAATGGCGTTCGTCACGAATTGTCGCTGCGCGACTTTGACTCACCGCCGCAGCCATTCTATTCGAGCGACGCGGGCAACGTCCTTTGGCTTGGGGATTCAATCGCGTGGCTGGAATCGCTCGAACCGGCAAGTGTCGATCTAATGTTCGCTGATCCTCCATACAACATCGGGAAAGCCGACTGGGACGAGTTCGACTCTCACGATGCCTATCTCGAATGGTCGTTGCGATGGATAAAGGCGGCGTCGGCAGCCCTCAAGCCGAATGGTAGCCTGTATGTCTGTGGATACTCCGAAATTCTTGCCGACTTGCGAAGGCCCGCCGCGAAGTTTTTTGCGGGATGCAGATGGTTGGTTTGGTTCTACAAGAACAAGGCCAACCTCACTAAGGATTGGGGACGGTCGCACGAGTCGATTGTGCATTATCGGAAGGAGAAGAAAACCGCGATCAACGTAGACGCGGTTCGCATCCCGTACGGAACCCATACGCTCAAGTACCCAATCCACCCGCAGGCCGAGTCCAGCCAGTATGGCAATGGCAGTGGTCGTAGTCACTGGCACCCCCACCCAGACGGTGCGAAGCCGAAAGACGTATTTGAAATTCCCGTTACGAGCAATGGGATGGAAGAAAAGACACCGCACCCGACACAGAAGCCGGAAGAGTTGCTGCGGAAGCTCGTCTTGGCGTCATCTATTGAGGGGGACCTTATCGCCGACCCGTTTGCCGGCTCGGGAACGACGCTGGTGTGCGCTGAGCAGCTCAAACGTCGATGGATTGGCTGCGACAACAACGCGGAGTACTGCTCGTGGGCGGCAATGCGCCTTGAGCAGGTTAGCCGTCGTTCGATTGAGGAGTGGATCGAATTCGATCGCGCCACCGCCCGCCGCCGCGAGTCTATACGGTAGCCTTTAGGAGATTCCAAACGTCGAATACCAGAAGGTCCTGAAATCGCTTGAGGTATCTGTTCCAAGGTGGCCGCTCAATGTGTGGAGGCGGATCGACAAAGTACACGCCACTGAGGGGCTTGAGGTACATGGAGTAGATCAAGAAAAGGTTTGCAACGAAGGTTCCGCTGATCTGTGCCGACGATTTGCGCTGCACGTCGTTATGGAAGATTCCGATCATCTTGACAGTGTGGCCAGCGATTGTCTCCAGAAGCAGCCTATCGATGAAAATCTTTGACATCCGATCCTTGCTCGATCCCTTCACGGACACGATGACCTCGCGCGGATCGTGGCTTAACGCAGTCGAAACGACCGATGGATCTGGACCAATTACAAAATCAATATCGGCTCGATAGCTCGGCCGTCCGTCCCCTCCGGGAATGTTGAATACTAAGCTGCGATTTGCGATTCCAAGCGCAGTAAACGTAGCGCCAATAAGCGCTTCGAACTTCATCCCGACATGCTTGCGCGCCCGATTTGCATCGGTCATGAGCGCATCGCAGGCGATACCATAGGATTGCTGCATTGTATAAAATACCCGCTGGACGTCGCCGCGTTCAATCAGTGTTCGGTGCTTGTCTAATAGCGCCGGGGTCGGCCCGTGATCCGTCGCGAGGTCGGCAAGCAACTCGCGGACGGCAGTGCATGCCGCATCAAATTCGGCGGGTGTATTAATGTAGAGCGTCGTGTTTACAGGGCGAATCGGTATCGACTTTGAACCGCACTTGAAATTCCACAAATCGTAATGCTGCCTGCCGGATGTCGCGCTTGATACAATTGCTAGTTCGCCTGCCGTTAGATACGCGAGCGCGTCAGTGGCGATGGATTGAAACGCAGGCAGCGTCTCGATGGGGGCAAGCAGTCGTGCGTTGAGTGGTAGGCCGCCAGACATCCATGCCTTTCCTTTCCCCCATTCCCTTTGGGGGCCGAAAGACTACATGGCGGCGGAGAAATCAACAAGCCCAGCAACATTCCAATACGACACCTCCGGCTTTCTCGTCGGGCCCCAGGTTCTGAGTTACGCCCGCCGCTAAACAAGGCAGGGCCCCAAAGTGCAGCCGAGGAACCGAACGAGTCGGGCGTCGTCGTCGATGTGCTGTCGATCTGTCGTATCGGCTTTGGGGGTGCGCGGCCTGGCCATAGACCAGACTGCCGGGCGCCTTTCTGCGACATTTTGACGCGGACGGTCACTCCATCCG
>DASZPI010000214.1:0-2588 GCA_035550355.1 Pirellulales bacterium | reverse complement strand
GTGTTCTCGTTCCTCACCTTGCTCGGCACGCTGTTGGCCGATGTACTGTACGCCGTTGTTGATCCCCGTATCAGCTACTCGTAGGAATGCAGAGTGATGAATCCAGCCTGTAGCATCGCGCCAACTCGCGTGCTTGATTCGCTCACCCCGTGGTCCAACACGCTGCCTACTGGCTTCTGAATTTTCCGCGATGTCAATCGTTCCCGCCGATCCCGCCGAAACCCTTGCCGCCGACACGGTCGATGCCGTCTTACCGGCATCGCGCGGCTTCTGGAGCGAAGCCTGGCGGCGATTTCGTCGGCGCGGTTTGGCGATGGCTGCCCTGGTGTATGTCTTGCTCCTGACGCTGGTGGCAATCTTCGCTCCGGCCATCGCCGGCACGAAGCCGATCGTCGCCTTCTATAAAGGATCGTATTATTTCCCCGCCTTGGGGTATGTGTATCGCGAGTGGGAGAATCCGATCTTCCAAAAAGATCGTTTCCGGCAGATCTATCCCCAGAACCTCGAGAAGAAAGATCCCAAGAGCTGGGCGATCTGGCCGCTGGTATATCAGGACCCGTATCGGCGGATTCGCGAGAACGAATGGCCCGACCAACCCGAGAACCCCTCGCGCGCCGACGGCCATCCGAGTCGACACAACTGGTTCGGCACAACGCAAGCCGGCATCGACGTGTTTGCGCAAATGGTGCATGGCACGCGCGTGGCGCTGCTTGTCGGATTTGTGTCGATGAGCATTGCCGCGACGATCGGTATCATTCTTGGTGCGTTGGCGGGCTACGTCGGCGGCAAGCTGGATATGCTCGTCAGTCGCTTTATCGAATTGGTGATGTGCATTCCAACGCTCGTGCTCATTCTTGCGCTGATTGCGTTGCTCGAAAAACCGACGATCTGGCATATCATGGCGGTGATCGGTGTGACGGGCTGGACCAGCATCGCACGCTTAACACGCGCGGAGTTCATCAAACTAAGACAGATCGACTTCGTCACCGCTGCCGAAGCGATCGGCGTCAGCGGGTTGCGAATCATGTTTCGTTACATTCTGCCAAACGCCTTAGCGCCGATTTTGGTGCCGATTACGTTCGGCATCGCGTCGGCCATACTCACGGAAAGTGCATTGAGCTTTTTGGGCGTCGGCGCACCACCGCCGAACCCCAGCTGGGGTAAGTTGCTCGATTTGGCGCGCGGCAACCCGCTGCAAATGTGGTGGCTGGTCGTGTTTCCCGGCGCTGCGATATTTCTGGCCGTGCTCGCCTACAACCTGATCGGCGAGGGGCTGCAAGAAGCAACCGATCCGCGGTTGCGCGGCGGCCGTTAGGCCCGCGGCGTAACTGGGCATCGGTAGATTTCGAGGCTGTGCAGCGGAATTGCGGTCGCTGAGAAGCACGGACGGAGGGGCGCGAAGATGGCGTGATTGCGCCAGGCGGCAAAATCGTTAAACTTAACCGGCTCACGATTTGCTGACTTTCTTGCACCCGCACCCCATTACACTGCTTGCCAAGTCGGTGCATTGGGTGCGACACTACGGCTTTTCCGTGTTCTATCGACGCATCGATCGGCGAATTCCCAGCAGCGAGCAACATTTAAGCGTTGCTCGTAACGCGAACGCCACCGACGACTAAAGGCGAAAGGAGTCGAAGGATGTATGTGCTCGAAACGCGTGGGCTGTGCAAAGAATACGGCACGGCAGAAACGCGCGTTGAAGCCCTGCGCGGCGTCGACTTAACCGTCGGCCGTGGCGAATTGCTGGCCATCATGGGTCCCTCCGGATCGGGCAAGAGCACGCTGCTGCATCTGCTGGGCGGAGTCGATACGCCTTCGTCGGGCCAGGTGCTGATCGAAGGGACCGATCTGGCAAGCCTTGACGATGACCGCCGCACCATTCTGCGCCGCCAGCGCATCGGCTTCATCTTTCAATCGTTCAACCTGCTGCCCACGCTCACCGCCGAGGAGAACGTCGGCCTGCCGCTGCGGCTCGATGGCAAGCCGATCGACGAAGTGCGGCAACGTGCCAGCGAAATGCTCAAGCGCGTCGGCATGTATCACCGCCGCACGCATCTTCCTTCCAAGATGTCGGGAGGCGAACAGCAACGGGTCGCCATCGCACGCGCGCTGGTGATTCGCCCGTCGCTGGTATTAGCCGACGAGCCGACCGGGAATCTCGACAGTGTGAACGGTGCGCAGATTACGCGAATGCTGCGCGCGCTGGTCGATGACGAGCACCACACGATTGTGATGGTCACGCACGACCTGGGTGTGGCCAAGCAGGCCGACCGCCTGATCCGCTTGCGCGATGGTTTGATCGAAAGCGACGAATTGCTCAACAACAACGGGCAACGCGCAAAGGCTGATCAACCCGCGGCATTCGACGGGCAACCGTCGCCCGCCAGCGCCAGCCAACTCTCCAATCGCTGAAAGCTCCGACATGCGACAGCTCTGGGAACTTAGCCGGCGCCAGTTTACCGGCCGAATTGGTCGAGCCCTGCTGACGCTCACCAGCGTGGTGATCGGCGTCGATGCGGTGGTCTCGGTCAGCCTGGCGATCGGAACCACGCGCCTAGCGTACCAAGGCATGTCGCAGGCGCTGGCCG
>DASZPI010000213.1:0-1825 GCA_035550355.1 Pirellulales bacterium | reverse complement strand
TCGATGTCGGCAAGCAACCGCTTCAACGCGGGACGATCCATGTTGCCGCCGGTGAAGCCACCGTCGTCATAGCGGGCGGGGAGGCACTCCCATCCTTCGTGCGTCTGGCTTCTCACGAATGCTTCAGCAGATTCACGCTGCGCGTCGAGCGTGTTGAATTCTTGCTGCAGTCCTTCTTCGGTCGATTTTCTCGTGTACACGGCACAGCGTACGACTTCCGGTGCCGATGCGCGCGTTCGTGTCTTCGTCATCGCTTGCCCTCCTTGGCGAGCTCGAAGAAGGCAAAGCCGTTGCAATGGCTGCCAGTGATGACCTTGGCGACGGCGCTGAGCGACTTGAATCGTTCGCCATGGTATTCGAAGCCATCGTTCAGGACAGTGACCTCCGCCTTCACTCCCTTATAGATGCGTGTGATCACGGATCCCGGTGGCGGCACACGGCTGTCGCCGTTGAAGGCAAGAACCGTTGCCCCACCATCCTTGGTCTGAGCCGGCGCGGGCTTCGCCTTCGGCGCCGACAAGCGTACGTCCGCATCGTTGGCAAGTGCCGCTGCCCGCTGCCTGGCACGTTCCGACAGAGTTCCGCCTGCGACCGCCTGCATCCGCCACGCGATGCGCTTGACCAGCCACGCCTTGTTGTTGGCGTTGGTGGGTTCGCCGAACACGTCGTCGAACTTGGCGCGAAGTTCAAGGACGGTCATCTGCTGCAGCAAGGCGATCTCTTTTCCGATGTTCATGTTCACTCCTCAGAAGGTCTCGGAAACCGTTTACCCGTGTGGACACTGAGCACGGTTTGGTCCGCAACCTCAAGGCAATCCTGGCCAGATTCTGAGACTTTTTGATCTGCTGAATACTGTTCCGGCGATGGCACCATCCGGGCACGCAAAATGCCCGATGCCAAGATTCGCGAGAGCTCGCGTAGGTGATCTCCTGCGACGGAGTTGGCGCATGTTGGTCGAATACTCATCGAATCTTCCCGCGCGTTATTCACAAGATCACTGTCCTTCCAAAAACCGGGGGAATCGGGGGAATAGTGGCAAGATCGCCTTTTTTCAGAGTTTCAGCCCCGCTAGACTCCCCCGATTTTTCATTGATCCCATTGCAATCGGGGTAGAAATCGGGGGCAATACACCACGATTTGTGAGCGTCTGTCACTATTCCCCCGATTCCCCCGATTTCTCTCCACATACCACATCCGTCTTCAAATGAATCACCATGCGACGTTGACCGTCGAGTGTTCGGCGCGTCGTCAGCTTTCCAGCCTCAGCACTGACCAACAGGCCTTTATCTTTCAGACGCTTCCGTAGGGTGACGGGTGCGATCGGCAAACTGTCGCCTTGGCTATTGGCAAGTTCCTGAACTGCGGCGTAAGCGACCTCGGGTTCCAGAAACAGGTCATCGCCCTCCGTCCAGCCGATCCGTTGCCCCTGCGCGCGCCAGCCATTCCAAGAGTCACCGACGCTGCTCGAATTCTGCCGCCATCCCCAGGCACTCGGATTTGCTGGTTCGCGTCCGGTGGGCGCTGCGCAATGGGCGCGGCCGCTTGCCAAGACCGCCGACAGTAGGCGAAGGAAATGTGACACAGGATCAGCAACCTGAACATGGTCGATCTGACTGGCTGTTGCCTCCTCGAGTGCCAACCAGGCTCGGTTCAGGAATTCGGATTTTTCTTGGCCGGAAATGGCGTGGACGGTCAATGCGAAGTCCAGGAAGTACTTCAGTCCGAGGTATAGGTTCGCCATGATCTCAGGCGTCCGACGATGTGCAACTCTGGCCATGGCCTGCTGCCTCAACTCGGTCAGTTCGCTACGGAGTCCTCCCAAGAC
>DASZPI010000212.1:0-2550 GCA_035550355.1 Pirellulales bacterium | reverse complement strand
GCTCGCAGAGATGAGGATAGGAATTCGCAGTGAGGCCGTTCGTTTCGTGCCGGTCATTCTAGTCGGACCGTGCAACGTGCGCAAGACAGTACGAGGTCCGATCTCGGCTGCATGTTCCGGAAGCGGCGCTCACAGCCGCTTGAGCACGAAGAACATCAGCGGCAGCAGGGCGAACACCAGCAGCATCAACGAGATAACGATCGTGCGGTTGCGCTGCGCCTTGTCGCGTTTCCAGTTGTGAACCTTGTGATCGACCGCCACGCCGGGCTTGAGCGAGTTTGCCGGAACCGCCGCCGCCGGATTTGGGCGCAGATCGATGCCTGGCCCGATCGGCGTTGCCAGCGGCGTCGCCGCCAATTGCGGCAGCACTTCGGCCGCGCGCTGCCACTGCGCCCAGTCCTGTCGCCAGACCAGCGAATCGGCGCTGACTCGCCCCTCGGCAATCCAGGCCCGGAATAGTTCGCCGCCGGCCGGGCCGTATTGATCGGTCGCTCCCGGTGGCAGCACGTACCAGTTCAGCCACGGCGCCTCGGCGACCGGGTCGGGCAGGGTCGAAGCCGAGGCTTGCGGCAGTCGTGTCGCGATGGCCGCAGCGGCGGCGGTCGGTCCGCTGTTCGGTCCTGCCGGCGGCAGTGTCGTTGCCCGATGCTTTGCCGGCTTGTCGATCGTCGATTGCCGCGGAATATCGACTTTGCCGTGGCAGTGTTTGCAGATTCCCCGCTTGCCCGCCAGGTGCTCCTTGACGTTCATCGCGCCGCCGCAGTGCTCGCAAACAAACCGAATTCCCATACGGTCTACGTTCCCGCGATGGTCGCAAGGGGGCCGAAATGTCGCAGTGGAGTAATAACCCCTATCCTGCCATTATAGATCGGCGGCGAAATAAATCGGCCTCGGCGAACGTCGATCTCGTGCTTGAAAACCCCCGGCCGCCGGTGGTAGGCTGATACCACCTGCCCGGCAAATCACAGCCCGCCTAAACCCCACTCATTCGCGGAGTTCGTTATGCACGATTATTCACGTCGCCGTTTCTTGGAAGAGTCGATGCTTGCCGCGACAGCGGCGCTCGCGGTGGGCGGCGGTTCGCAGTTGCTGGCTGCCGAGAAAAAGGAACAGAAGCGGGTCAGCGCCTCGCCGAACGAGAAACTCCGCGTGGCGATCGTCGGCGTCAACGGCCGCGGCCAATCGCACATGTCGGGTTTCGCCCGGCCCGACTGCGAAGTGACCTACATCTGCGATGCCGACGAAGATGTCGGTCAGACGCGCTGCGAAGCGATGGCCAAGAAGCAAAACGGCCGCATGCCCAAGTACGTCCGCGACATGCGCGCGATCTTCGACGACAAAGAGGTCGACATTGTCTCGACCGCCACGCCCAATCACTGGCACGCCCTGTGTTCGATCTGGGCCATTCAGGCCGGCAAGGACGTGTATGTTGAAAAGCCGGTCAGCCACAACGTCAGCGAAGGTCGCCGAATCGTCGAAGCGGCCCGGAAGTACAACAAGATTTGCCAGACCGGCACGCAGTGTCGCTCGATGCCGGGCACGATCGCCGCGATCGAGTACGTGCAGTCGGGCAAGATTGGCGCGGTGAAGGTTGGTCGCGGCCTGTGCTACAAGACTCGCAAGAGCATCGGTCCGCGCGGCACCTACGAGATTCCTTCGAGCGTGGATTACAACCTGTGGGCTGGCCCGGCGCCGATGAGCCCGCTGACTCGGCCGAAGTTCCACTACGATTGGCACTGGCAATGGGAGTGCGGCAACGGCGACCTCGGCAACCAGGGCATCCACCAGATGGACGTGGCCCGTTGGGGCCTCGGCGCCAACAGCCTGTGCAATGCCGTGTACAGCTACGGCGGCCGGTTCGGCTACGAAGACGCCGGCGAAACCGCCAACACCCAAGTCGTGGCTTGCGACTACGGCGATAAGTCGCTGGTGTTCGAGGTTCGCGGCCTCACGACCGACGCGCTCAAGGGCGCCAAGGTCGGCGTGATCTTCGAAGGCACCGACGGCTACGTGGTGCTCACCAGCTACAACGACGGCGCCGCCTTCGATCCCAAGGGGAACCTGGTCGCCAAGTTCGGCGCGAGCAAGGACGGCAAGGACAGCAGCCACTTCGGCAACTTCATCGATGCCGTGCGTAGCCGCAAGTACACCGACCTGAACGCCGACATTCTCGAAGGGCATCTGTCGAGCGCCCTGTGCCACTTGGGCAACATCTCGTACCGCCTCGGCACGCTGATGTCGATGGGCGACGCCAAGGACAAGCTCAAGGACAGCGTGGCCAGCGAGACCTTCTCGCGGTTCGCCCAGCACCTGAAGGACAACGACGTGTCAGAGAGCACGCAGTTGCGCTTCGGCCAGGCGTTGACGCTCGATCCGCAAAAGGAAGTGTTCGTCGGCAACAGCCAGGCCGACGCCATGCTGACCCGCGACTACCGCGCTCCGTTCGTGGTGCCGAAGGCCGGGCAAGTGTAAACATCCGAGAGGCGGTTTCCGATGAGCCCCCGGCGCCGGCGCCGGGGGCTCATTTTTTGCGCCGTCATGCCAGAGCGC
>DASZPI010000211.1:0-2221 GCA_035550355.1 Pirellulales bacterium | reverse complement strand
GGCTGCGCGACGCGGCGATCGGCCCGGCGTTCATCGCGCCGGGCAGCCCCTGGCAGAACGGCTTCGTCGAGAGCTTCAACGGCAAGCTGCGGGACGAGCTGCTGAACCGCGACTGGTTCCGCAGCCGCGCCGAGGCGAAGGTACTGATCGAACGCTGGCGGCAGTTCTACAACGAGCAGCGGCCGCATAGCGCCCATGGTTACAAACCCCCGGCGAGCGTTCGCCGGAACTGGTCGAAACCCGATACCATCAACCCCGGACTCACTGCCTGATTGGCTACAAGTTCCATACTCAGGTCAGATGGATATCGAGGTGGTGTGCGGCTCGACGGGATCGAAGATCGAGATGTACTGGGTGGTGGGTGCGCCGGTGGATTTTCGCTGCGGCGCGGAGCGGTTGCGGGTCCAGGCGCGCGAGACGCTGGGCCGCAGTCCCCTGGATGGCAGTGCGTTCGTGTTCCGCAATCGGCGCTCGAACCGGATCAAGGTGCTGAAAGTGGATGCCCAGGGCGTGTGGCTGGCGACGCGTCGGTTGCACGAAGGGCGGTTCTGCTGGGTGTCGGCACTCGAGCCGATGGCATCGTTGACGCGCCAACAGTTCCGCTGGCTGTGCGCGGGCGTGGACTGGCAACGCCTGAGTGCATCACTGCCTCTTGAAAAGCACGTGTGAACCGTTACGCTGCGTGACCATGGATCGCGCAGCGCTCAACGCCATATCGGACGTCCAAACGCTGCGGGCGATGGTGCTGGAGCAGCAGGCGAGGATGGCATCCCATGAGCAGACCATCGCCCATCACGAGCAGGCCATCGCCGAGCGCGATCACGCCATCGCGTTCAAGGACGCGAAGATCAGCAAGCTCACCCACGAGATCGCGCGGCTGCGCCGCGTGCAGTTCGCGGCCAAATCCGAGCGCATGGATCCGGCGCAACGCGAACTGTTCGACGAAACGATGGCGGCGGATATCGCTGCGCTGGAAAGGGAACTGGACGCCCTGCGTGAACCGGCCAGGCCGGCGCACCGCCCCGCGTCCAAGCCGGTCCGCCGCCCGTTGCCGCCGGAGCTACCGCGCATCGAGACGATCCACGAACCGGCCTCGTGCGATTGCGCCACCTGCGGCGCAGCGCTGGTGAAGATCGGCGAGCACGTCAGCGAGAAGCTGGACGTCGAGCCGATGCGCTTCTTCGTGCACCGCGACGTGCACCCCCAGTACGCCTGCCGCCACTGCGAGACGATCGTCGCCGAGCCCGTCGCACCTGCCATCCTCGACCGCGGCATCGCCGCGCCGGGCCTGCTGGCCCAGGTCGTGATCCAGAAGTACACCGATCATCTTCCGCTGTACCGGCAGGAAGCGATCTTTGCCCGCGCCGGCCTCCCGCTGTCGCGCACGACCTTGGCCGAGTGGATCGGCGCCGTGGGCGTGGCGCTGCAGCCGCTGGTGGACGTGCTGCGCGCGCGGTTGCTGCAATCGCCCGTGCTGCATGCCGACGAAACCCCGGTCGCCCAGCTCGATCCCGGTGCCGGCAAGACCCGGCGGGCCTACCTGTTTGCCTACCGCCGCCCCGGCACGCAGCCCATCGTCGTCTTCGATTACTGTGCCAGCCGTGCCGGCAAGCATGCCGCCGCGTTCCTCGACCCATGGCGAGGGGCGCTGATGGTCGACGACTACAGTGGCTACAAGGCACTGTTTGCCGCCGGCGTCACCGAGCTGGCCTGTTGGGCCCATGCGCGGCGCACCTTCGTCGACGCGCACAAGGCCAGCGGCAGTCCGCTGGCCAGGGAGGCGATCGAGCGCATCGGCGAGCTCTACGTCATCGAGGCCAAGCTGCGTAACCTCGACGACGACGCCCGCCTGCGCGAGCGGCGCAAACACCTTGCGCCCCGGCTCGAAACCTTCAAACGCTGGCTGGACGACCTCCAGCCCAAGGTGCTGGGCAACAGCGGCCTGCGCCGTGCCGTCGACTATACCCGCCGGCGCTGGAGCGCCCTGGCCCGCCTGCTCGACGACGGTGCCTGGCCGATCGACAACAATCCCATCGAGCATGTCATCCGGCCCATCGCGGTCGGCCGCAAGAACTGGCTCTTCGCCGGTTCCGAAAGCGCGGGCCGACGCGCCGCCGCCCTCATGAGCCTCCTCGCCACCGCCAAGGCCAACGGACTCGAGCCCCATGCCTGGCTCACCGACGTCCTGACCCGACTGCCCACCACCAAGGACCGTGACATC
>DASZPI010000210.1:0-4118 GCA_035550355.1 Pirellulales bacterium | reverse complement strand
GAACTACCGAGGCAGCGGCCGAGGGACTCGCGGCGTTTGCCGAGAAGCGCGAGCCCAAGTGGCCATGATTACAGCTTAAGATTCCACTCGTCGCGCGAATACTTGGCAGCGACCAGCTCGGTGATGCAGTGATCGAGCGCGCCATGGAACGGCTCGTCGGCCTGCCAGGCGTCGACCAGGGCGGCGGTTAATTGCTCGCGCCCGATGGCAACGTTCGTCACAAAACGTTCGTGCGGGCGATGATCGCGATACTCGGGCTCGCGCGGAGGCGTGCCCAGGCAGCGAGCAATCCGCTCGAGCGGGAAGTCGTACAGCAGCGTGCCGTGGTACAGCAAGTGATTGCGCACGCAGCGCAGGCTGTTGCCCGAGAATTTGCGGCCGCCGACGGTGAGGTCGCAGGTGCCTTGCCAGGCAATGGCCGGCAACCAGCGGCCGAGCGCCGATTGCAACGTCGTCATCACGAACCGGTGGGCCGAGTCGATGGCGCGCAGCTCGGGCCTGCGGCGAAAGTCGAGCACGACGGCATACATCAGGCACCCCGGGCCGGTGACGATTGCCGCGCCGCCGCTCGAGCGGCGAAATACGGGCACGCCCTGCTCGCGGCAGTACGGCAAGTTCACTTCGTTGGCCACACGCGACGAACGGCCCGCGACGACCATCGGTTCGGCCGGCTCCCAGAGCCGCAGCACTTCAAAAGTGTCGTCGCGCCCCTCGGCGTGCGTTAGCAGTGCTTCGTCGAGCGCCAGGTTCTCGGCCGGCAAGCGGCACGTATGATTCAGAAAGTACACGGAGTAAACTGAGGGGCTTTATCCGATCACCGACACAAGTCTACGCATGGCCTACTCGCAAAACGACCCGCCGCGCTTCTCGGCCGACGACGCACTTCCGCCAGTCGAGCCTCCCAGCGCGGGATTTATCTTGCGGCTGTTTTTCATTCCGGCCGCCATTGTAGCGATCATCGTCTGCGTGTGGCTGGCCTTCAATTGGCTGGCCCAGCGCGACAGCGATCCGTACGCATATCTGCTGGCGCTCGAGCGCAACACGGCGGTGCGCTGGCAGGCGGCTGTAAATCTGGCCGACGCGCTGCGCGACCCGCGCAATGCCGACCTGAAGCACGACCACGCGGTCATTCAGCGATTGGTTGGCATTACCGAGCGCGAACTCGAAGCGGGGCGCACGGACGACGACGCCTTGAAGCTGCGCGTGTACCTGTGCAATGCCCTGGGCGAATTCCAGGAACCCGACGACGTGTTGCCGGTGCTGCTGAAAGCAGCGACGACGCAGCGGCAGGATGAGGAAAAGTACGTGCGGTTCGCGGCCCTTAAGGCGATCGCCGTGCTGCTGGCGAGCGCGCCGGGCTTCGACGCCGCGCGGCACCCCGAGGTGTTCACGGTGCTCGACCAGGCCAGTCGCGATCCAGAGCCGGTGATCCGTTCGACCGCCGCGTTCGCGCTGGGGGCGTATGGCAGCCCGCAGGCGCGCGAGCGGCTCGAGAAGCTGCTGGCCGACACCTATCCCGACGTGCGCTACAACGCGGCGACGACGCTCGCGCGCGCCGGCGACATGGCGGCCGTGCCGGTGCTGGTCGAGATGCTCGACTCGAAGCCCTCGGCGGGCGTGGCTGCCGAGCAGGAGGCCGGGTCGCGCGAATACAAGCAAGAGACGATTTACCTGAACGCCCTGCGTGCAGCGGCAGATCTTGCGAAAGCACATTCCGCGGCCGACCTGGCGCCGCTCGCCAAGGCGGTCGAGCGGTTGCGCGAAGCGAACCTGTCGACGCCCGTCGCGGTGCAGGCCCGCGAAACGTTGCGAGAAATCCATACAAGACAATGAACTCTGTAAGGCTTTTCCCGCAGGTGGCCGGCTTAACTTGAAGGTGCCGCCTCGGTGCGATAGAACGTCCGCATGCGACTTGCCGAGTTCATTTTGCACCGCATGGAAGCAATCCTGGTTGAATGGGAAGCGTTTGCCGGCACACTGCTGCCGGCGGCCGTGGACTTAGACTCGCTGGCCTTGCGCGACCATGCGCACCAGATTCTTGAGGCCATCGCCAAGGACCTGAACACGCCCCAAACGCGCGAGGCGCAGTCAGAGAAGTCCAAAGGCCGCGCACTCAAAATCGCAGGCGCCCCTGAGACGGCCGCGCAGATACACGCCGTGCTGCGGGCGCGTGCCGGGTTCGACATCAATCAACTCGTCGCCGAATATCGCGCGCTGCGCGCGAGCGTCCTGCGGCTGTGGATGGACTGCGGCGCGCCCGACCAGACCGGCATCGACGATATGATCCGGTTCAACGAGGCGATCGACCAGGCGATTGCCGAATCGGTACGCCACTTTCATGAAACGGTCGAGCGCTACCGCAACCTATTGCTCGGCATGCTCGGACACGACATGCGCAACCCGCTGGCCAGCATCACCATGACGGCGAGGTACCTGGCGGCGCTCAACGCCGGTGATCTGGTTACCGAGGCCGCGGCGCGGCTCATTAGCAGTGGCGCGTCGATGCAGGCCCTGCTCGACGACCTGACCGACTTTAACCGCACGAACCTTGGCCTGGGGCTGAACATTGCGGCCTCCCGAATCGATCTTGCGAAAATCGTTGATGACGAGCTGACACAACTGCGCGCAGCGCACCCTGAGCGCGATATCGAGATTGCCGTCCGTGGTGACTCGCGCGGTGAATGGGACGGTCCCCGAGTGCAGCAACTGCTGCGCAACCTGGTGTCGAATGCGATTCGCTATGGGTCGCCTGACATGCCGATTCGCGTGACGGTGCACGGAGAACAGGCCGAAGTTCTTCTGGAAGTCAGCAACCATGGGCAGATCGATCTGACGCAGATTCGCGAAATGTTTGACCCGCTGCGCCGAGGCGAGGCGGAAGGAGCGAGCCACCACGACCGCGACGGTCTGGGGCTGGGATTGTTCATCGTGCGCGAGATCGCCAAGGCGCACGGCGGCGAGGTCGATGCGCGTTGCGAAGCCGATCAGACCACGTTTGCCGTACATCTGCCACGACAAGCGTCGCCGTCGACCACGTAGCGCTACGCGCGTTCGCTGCTTGTTGAACGCTACCGGAAAAACGCGATCGTGACGACGATGAAGATCGGGATCAGGATGCAGCCCGAATAGAGCATGTAGCCGAAGAAGCCCGGCATTTTCACGCCATTTTCCTCGGCAATCGCTTTGACCATGAAGTTCGGTCCGTTGCCGATGTACGTGTTGGCGCCCATGAATACCGAACCGCACGAGATCGCAGCCAACAGGGCCGGGGCGATGTTGCCGCGGGCCAGAAAATCGGCCAAGTAGCGCCCTTCGGTGGCGACGTGCTCCATGCCGGCGGCGGTGGCCGCAAACGTGAGATACGTGGGCGCATTGTCCAAAAAGCTCGACAAAATTCCCGAGGCCCAGAAGAAGTGCCACTCCTGGTTCTTGTCGAGTCCGAGGTGCTCGCCGCGCACATTGAGGATCTCGAGCGCGGGGATCATCGTGACGAAAATACCCGAGAAGAGCACCGCGACTTCGAGGATCGGTCCGAAGCTGAATTTGTTGTTTTCGCGATTGGATTTGGTGGTGGTGAAGTACGCAGCCAGTGCCATGCCGATCATTAACGCTTCTTTCAAGCCCGGAAAGCGTTCGTGGCCGTGCTCATCGACCATCGGTGCAATAAAAATAATGGTGGCCAGAATGCCGAGCAGGAACAGCACGTTGTGCAGCCCGAGCACGCGCAGCGGCTGGTGATGCATGACCTCTTCGTACTGGTCGCCGGGGCGCTCGCGTTCTTCGCGGTTGAGCACGATCTGGTCCCAAACGTTGAAGATGACCAAGAGCAAGCCGTTAACCAGCAGCCATTGCGGCCAGAGGCCAAACGTCCACGAAAACGGCACGCCGCGCAGAAAGCCCAGGAACAACGGCGGATCGCCCAGCGGCGTCAGCAATCCGCCGCAGTTGGAGACGACGAAGATGAAGAACACCACCACGTGGGCCACGCGCTGCCGCGCCTGATTGGCGCGCAACAACGGCCGGATCAGCAGCACGCTGGCTCCGGTCGTGCCGACCAGGTTGGCCAGCACCGCGCCGAACGCCATCACGCCGGTGTTCACCAGGGGCGTACCCGATAG
>DASZPI010000209.1:0-3892 GCA_035550355.1 Pirellulales bacterium | reverse complement strand
GAGCGGCGGCTCGAGCGGTGGCTACGGTTCGAGCGGTGGTTCGAGCGGCGGCTGGAGCACCAGCATGCCGGTCGACACCACGGTCCCCATGGCTCCGGTCGACGGTGCTGCTCCGGCGCCCGCCCCGGCTCCGGGCCCGGCGGTCCCCATGACCTCGATCAACAGCGCGACTCTGATCGTCAGCGTTCCGGCCGACGCCAAGGTGTACGTCAACGGCAAGCTCACCACGAGCACCGGCACCCTGCGTCGCTATGTTTCGAACAACCTCGAACCGGGCTTCACCTACACCTACGAACTGCGTGCTGAGCGTACGGTCGAAGGCAAGCCGGTCACCGAGACCCAGTTGATCAAGGTTCGTGCCGGCCAAACGGCCGACCTGGCCTTTAACTTCACCGGCAACGAGGCGGACGGCAAGATTGCCGAGCAGCCCGCTGCCACCAAGCTGACGCTGCACGTTCCGGCCGACGCGAAGGTGTACCTCTCGGGCAACGTCACCCGCAGCACGGGTGAGGTCCGCGAGTTCACGACCACGCGTCTGGCCAAGGGCCAAGAGTGGAACGACTACACCGTCCGCATCGAAATCGAGCGCGACGGCAAGACCATCAGCAAGGAAGAGAAGCTGACGCTGGTCGGCGGCCAGGCCCGCGACCTGTCGGTCGACCTCGACGCTCCGCAACTGGCGCTGACCCCGGCCCGCTAAAGCCCGGAATCGGAACGTTCGTTACAATTTAAACCCCTGGGCGACTTCGGTCGCCCAGGGGTTTTTTCGTTTCCAAGCCGGGCAGGGCAGGGGACCGATATAAGGTAATGACGAAGGTCGAATGCCTAATGTCTAAGGAATGACGCATGCTTAGGCCTTCGTCATTCGTCATTCTTTAGACATTCGTCATTCGATATTAGACATTCTTCACCGATGGCCCAAACCGACGCACCCACCGACCGCACTCCCACCTGGCCGCGCTTTGCCTGCGTCCTTGCCACCCTGGCTATTGTTTGGCATCTGGGGGCGGTGCTGGTCGGGCCCATTTCGCTGCCGCCGTCGATCCTGGGCACGGCCCTGCAGCAAAACGTCTTTCGCCGGTACACCGAGCTGGCGTTCCTCAATCATGCCTACAAGTTCTTCGCCCCCGATCCGGGCCCCAGCCATCTGATTCGCTACGAGCTCGAGCTGCCCGACGGCTCGCGCAAGACCGGCGTGTTTCCCAACCTGCAAGAAGAGTGGCCGCGGCTGTTCTACCATCGGCATTTCATGCTCAGCGAGCGCGTGGGCAACGGACCGATGGACCCTGACATGCCGCTGGTCGTGCCCGAGTGGCCGCAACGCACGCCCAGCCAATGGGAGCGGAACCTCGCGCAGTCGTACGCCGATCATCTGCTGGCCAAGTACAACGCCGATCGCGTGACATTGACGCTCGTGCAACACATGCTCCCCAGCCCCGAGCAAGTGCAGCAGGGCATCACGCTCGACCATCCCGAGTCGTATATCACCCGCTCGTTGGGAACCTTCGTTCGCGCCGAGACGCTATGAAGCTCGTGTGGCAATACCTCCGCGAGTTGTTCGCTGCCGCCGTCAACGGTTGGAGCCGGTTTTGGTTCGCGCCGGCCGACCCGGCGACGCTGGGCATGATCCGCATCATGGCCGGTGCGATGCTGTTCTACACCCACGCCGTTTGGTCGCTGGGCTTGAACGACTTCTTCGGCCCCACGGCGTGGATCAGCGACGCCGCCGCCAAGCTGCAGACCGGCGACACCTGGGCCTGGAGCTACTTGTGGAAGATCAATTCTCCGGCGCTGTTATGGACCGTCCACGTCGCGGCGCTTGTGGTGTTCGCCATGCTCACGGTCGGGCTGTTTAGCCGCATCGCCTCGGTGCTCGCGTTCGTCGCCGCGGTGTCGTACGTCAACCGCACGCCGGGAGCACTGTTCGGGCTCGACCAGGTGAACGTGATGCTGGCCACCTATCTGATGGTCGGCCCCAGCGGCGCTGCGTTCTCGGTCGATCGTTGGCTGGCGGCGCGCAGGGCAGGGCAGGGGAGTCGTCTCGAGCCGGCCGAGCCCAGCACCGGTGCGAACGTCGCCATCCGGCTGATCCAAGTTCATATGTGCATCATCTACTTCTTCGCCGGCCTGTCGAAGATGCAAGGCAGCATGTGGTGGAGCGGCACCGCGATGTGGGGCGCGTTTGCGAACCTCGAGTACCAATCGCTCGACATGACCTGGATGTGCCGCTGGCCAATTCTCGTGGCCTTGATGACGCAGACCACGGCGTACTGGGAGCTGTTCTTTCCGGCAATCATCTGGCCGCGACTGCTGCGGCCGATCGTGCTGTTCTTTGCGATCCCGCTGCACCTGGGCATCGGCCTGATGCTGGGCATGTGGACGTTTGGCTTGGCGATGCTCATCGGTTGCTCGTCGTTCGTCTCGCCGGCGCTGGTGCGGCGGGTGTTCGACCGCGGCTCCGTGGCCGAAGCGGGCGACGAAGCCGAAGCGCCCCGCTCGACCGACGACGCGGTCCGCCGCCCGGCCGGAGCAAAAATCCGCCGGCAGGCAGGCGCTTCGCGGGCGTGAATCCCCGCCGACGAATCTTAGTAGCAGGCGAGGGTGACGCGACCGTTGGTCGCCGCGCTCGCCGGTGGCTATAATCAGCCCTTTACGCAAGTTCGTGCGCGGAGCTGCAAATCGTGTTCGAGTCGTTGGCTATCGTGGGCGCTACCGGCGCCGTGGGTGGATTGATCCGTCAGATGCTCGAGGAGCGGTCGTTTCCGATCGACCGCGTCAAGTTTCTCGCCAGCGCGCGCTCGGCCGGCAAAACGCTCACGTTCCGCGGCCGCGAAGTGACGGTCGAAGAACTGCGCCCCGAATCGTTCGACGACGTCGATCTGGCCATCGGCAGCACCCCCGATGAAACCGCGCGCGACTTCGTCCCTTGGGCGGTCGAACGCGGCTGCCTGGTCGTCGATGAGAGCGGCTACTGGCGCATGGACCCGCGGGTGCCGCTGGTGATTCCGGAAGTGAACCCCGACGCGGTCGATTCCCACCAAGGCATCATCGCCAGCCCGAACTGTTCGACCACGCAAATGGTCGTGGCCTTGAAGCCGCTGCACGATGCCGCACGCGTCAAGCGGGTCGTGGTGAGCACCTACCAGGCCACCAGCGGAGCAGGGGTGGCTGGGCAGCGCGACCTGGAGCACGGCTCGCACATGCACCTGCATGGTCAGCCGTACAAATACGAGACGTTCGCGCACCCGATCGCGTTCAACTTGATTCCGCAGATCGGCTCGCCGAAGCACGAAGGCTACACCAGCGAAGAAATGAAGATGGTGTACGAGACGCGCAAGATCATGGGCGATGATTCGATCCAGGTTTGCCCCACCTGCGTGCGCGTGCCGGTGAGCAATTGCCACAGCGAGAGCATCCTGGTCGAGACCGAGCGCAAGCTCAGCGTGGCCGAAGCGCGAAAGCTGTTCGCGGCATTCCCCGGTATCGTGGTGGTCGACGACTTGGCGAACAAGAGCTATCCGATGCCAATGACCTGCGACAACCGCGACGAAGTGTTCATCGGCCGCATTCGCGAAGACCTGTCGAGCCCCCACGGCCTGGCGTTCTGGTGCGTGAGCGACAACCTGCGCAAAGGCGCCGCGACGAACGCTGTGCAGATTGCCGAGCTGTTGATCCAACGCAAAGTGCAAAATGCAAAACGAAAAATGGTCGAAGCCTAGGCAGCATCTCGCTGCAAGTTTGCACTTTGCCATCTGCATTCGGCGTTTGCCGTGCCGCGCACCCTCAAGCTGACCATCGCCTACGACGGCACCGAGTACGCCGGCTGGCAGTGGCAGCCTGCATCGCCAACGATCCAAGGGGCGCTGGAAGAGGCGATCTTCAAAATCACCGG
>DASZPI010000208.1:0-4146 GCA_035550355.1 Pirellulales bacterium | reverse complement strand
GTTGAACCGTTTGCCTTGGTAGCGATCGACGATCACCGTGCGACGCTTGGTGCGCACATCCCAGCGCACCAAGCCGCGGCCGCCGCCATCGGCCCCTTCGCAGGCGAATAGCACACCATCGCCGTTGAACACCAGGCCGTTCGATTTGTGACTATCGTCGGTAAAGATCGTGGTGCGGCGCGTGCGCGGATCGAAGCGCAGGATCATTCCGCGGTCGCTGCCTTTGGGAATATCGGAGAAATAAATGCTGCCGTCAGGCGCTGCGGCGGGGCCTTCGGTTAGTCCGCCGTGAATGTCCGCCGTGCGCGTAAACACTTGTTCCAGCCGGGCGCCGGGAGCGACGATGTCGCGGCCCTGCGGCTGGGGCAGCGCTGCCAGCATGACCAAGGCGACAGACCACATGCGGCGTTCCTCCAGTGTTCAACCGGCGTTCAGACAGTAGAATACCCGCGGAATGGCTCATGTTGAACGACTATTGAAGGAGCTTCCGCCATGCCGTCGCCCCTTAAATCGCTAATCGCCAGCGGAACCAAGCTCTGGCTGGATTCGATCGATCCCGAACTGGTGCGCAGCAACCGAGCGTTGGGTGCGACCGGTGCGACCTCGAACCCGATCATCGTGGCCGACCTGGTGAAGACCGGCCGGTTTGACGACGACCTCGACGCCTTGATGCGCAACGGATTAGACGACGAGGCGCTCGCCTGGCAACTGACCGACAAACTGGTGAGCGCGGCGCAACAGGTCTTTTTGCCGGTGTGGGAGCAAACCGCCGGCGACGACGGTTACGTCAGCTTCGAACTCGATCCGCTGCTCGAAGATCCCAAGGCGAACATGCCCGTGGCCGAGCGCACGAAGCGGTACATCGAGCTGGGCAAGCAGTGGGCCAAGGGACAGAAGAATCGCATGATCAAGGTTCCCGCCACGCCCGGAGGGCTCGGCGCACTCGAGGAACTATGCGCGGCCGGCGTGACGTTGAACGTAACGCTGATCTTTTCCGACGACCAATATCGCACGGCACGCGACGCGATCTGGCGCGGCGCCCAGCGGCGGAAAGATTTGAAATCGTTTAAGAGTGTGTACAGCATCTTTGTGTCGCGGCTCGACGTGTACACCGAGAAGGCAGTGCCGCAACTATCGCCCGCGGCGCAGGGAATGGTCGGCATCGTCAACGCCAAGCGCATCTGGGCCGAGAACAAGAAATTCTGGTCCGACAAGAAGACGCCGCTGCACCAGGAGATGATCTTCGCCAGCACCGGAACCAAAAAGCCCGAGGACCCGCCCTGGAAGTATGTCGAGGCGTTCGCGGGCAGCGACATCGAGACGAACCCGCCCGCCACGAACGAAGCCGTCGAAAAGAGCGGCCGCACGATCACGGCTCACGTCGAGGAATTGCCGCCCAAGGCGGTGCTCGACGAGATCGACAGGTTGGTCGACATGAAGAAGCTCGAACAGACGCTGATGGACGAAGGAATTAAGAAGTTCGCCGACCCGCAAAAAGCGTTGCTGGCCCAGATCCGCGAGAAGCGCGCCGCGCTGGCGCCGAGCTAACGCCAATGCAAATTGCAGAGTGCGAATGGCAGAATGTTTGAAATTCTGCGCGCTTCATGCTGCAATTTGCGATTCGATTACCACGGCCCGCGCACGTAGTACACGCCGAACTGGTCGGTGTGCGAAGGCTGTGGCGGCGCGGGCAGGATACCGGGGCCGCCGAACCACGCGCCCGGGTACGGACGGCGGAACTGGTGGTAGATCGGCGTCACGCTGGTGCCGGTGACGCCCCAACTGTACTTGGTCTGCGACGACGAATTCGGGGGCACGACCAGCGCGTGCGGCTGACCCCATGCCGGGTCGTAGTAGCCGTAGTGCCACGGGCGGTTGTTGGCGATCACGCGTCGCTCGAGCCGCACCAGCGGGCCATTGGCCAGCGCCTCGGCGCCCATCGCCGCCACGATCAAGGCAACAACGCTCAGAATCGTCCGCGAGCAAACCTTCATGATGTCTCTCGTGATTTATAGGCGCGAGCCAAAGCCGAAATAACGTCCCGTCGGCCAATCGATTCCGCGGTACCAGAACACGCGCGTCGTGTTGGCCGGAACCACGCCGTGCGTGTACCGACGGTACGTGCGGTGGTGTGTGTACAGAAACTCGTGCGGCATCATCGGCTGGTAGGTGATGTACGTCTGGCCGACGTACGGGGGAACCGGCTGCGGGGCGGGGTACATCTGCACCGGAATGCCGCCTTGCCGGCTGCCGTTCTCGTAGTAGTTGTAAAACAGGTCGCCCTGCGGCTGGACGTACGGGCCGACCGCCTGCGATGTTGCGACGCCGGTGAGCGCCGCGCCGCCGACGATCGCCAGGACCAGCACTCGTTGCAGAAAGCGTTTCACCGTAGGGTCTCCTTCCATCCTTGGAATATTGGTGGAGGCGTCCCTCTTGAACGCCGCCGGCGAAGCAACGAGCGATGCTATCGCTGCTGTCATCCCGCATTTGAGACTCGGCAAGCCGACAGATTTGGACTAAATTTTTCTCGCAGGCGCGGCGCAGCTTGCCGCACGCGTGCAAAGCGTCTGGGCAATTTCGGTAAGTTCGATACAATTCGCATTTACGTCCTGCACGGCGACTTCTCGCCGTTGCCATCGCACTCGGGCATGGAGGGCCGATCGAGCCGATGTCTAGCGCCTCACGCCGTCAATCCGATTCACCCTCTGGGACCGCCGCCGATTTGTCCGAGCCATCATCAACCATCAAGCTTGCCGAGACCCCTGCGAAGCGTCGTGCCACGGCCGAGAAAATGGCCGAGGGGCAGCGCGACATTTCCGTTAGCGAGTTCTTCGCCAAGAACCGGCACCTGCTTGGATTCGACAACCCGCGCAAGGCGCTGCTCACGACCGTGAAAGAGGCGGTCGACAACGCCCTCGATGCCTGCGAAGAGGCGGGCATCCTGCCCGAGATTTGGGTCCACATCGAAACCGTCAGCGCCAACCGTTTCAAGGTGGGCGTGCAAGACAACGGGCCCGGGATCGTCAAACAGCAGATCCCCAACATCTTTGGCAAGCTGCTGTACGGCTCGAAGTTTCACCGCTTGCGCATGAGCCGCGGGCAGCAGGGCATCGGCATCAGCGCTGCCGGCATGTACGGCGTGCTCACCACCGGCAAACCGATTAAGGTCACGAGCCGCACCAGCCCGAAGAAGCCGGCCCACTACTTCGAAATCCAGATCGATACGAAGAAGAACAAGCCTGAGATTCTCAACGGCCGCGGCGAAGGGGTGGATATCGATCCTGACGACCCGAAGCAGATGGAGAAGCACGGCGTTGAATGGGCCCATGTGCCGCATGGCACGCGCGTGACGATCGAGCTCGAGGCGAAGTACACCCGCGGCCGAGGCAGCGTGGACGACTACCTCGAGCAAACCGCGGTCGCCAATCCGCACGTCACGCTGCACTACCTCGATCCTGACGGTCACCAGGTCGATTATCCGCGCGCGACCAACGAGCTGCCGCCCGAGCCGAAGGAAATTTTGCCGCATCCCTACGGCATCGAGCTGGGCAACCTGGTGACGATGCTGCACGGCAGCAAAGGTTCGACGTTGTCGCAGTTTCTGACGAGCAGTTTTTCGCGGGTCAGCGCCGGCACCGCGGCAAAGGTCTGCGAGGCGGCCAAAGTCAGCACGCGGGCCAATCCCACGCGGATCGGCCGGCACGATGCTGAGAACCTGTACCAGGCCTTGCAGAACACGAAGATCCCCCCGCCGAGCACCGATTGCCTGGTGCCGATCGGCGTGCAGAAGCTGCTCAAGGGAATGAACCATGTGGTGCCGGCCGAGTTTTACGCGGCCGAAACTCGTCCGCCGAGCGTGTATCGCGGCAACCCGTTTCTGATCGAAGTGGCGCTGGCGTACGGCGGAGCGACGCAGGCCACCAAGGTGTCGCTCGAAGCACTCAGCGAGCTGCTGCAAGAGACCGATGCCCGCACGCTGCGACAATTCCTGATCAACGGCTTTGCGGGAATCGGCGCCGACGCCGCCGACCGCATCCTCGAAGCAGCCGGCGTCGGCACGCGCGTTTCGCCCAAGGGGCTGAAGGCGGCCGAGATCAAGCAACTGCACGAAGCGATGCGCAACGTGAACCTCGAGGAAGGGCAGAC
>DASZPI010000207.1:0-1984 GCA_035550355.1 Pirellulales bacterium | reverse complement strand
CATTTTGCAATTGGCCCTGGCGATCAAGCATCAGCAGCGGCGCGTGCTGGCACAGGCGCCTCCGTTGGAGGCGACGGCGCGCATCGACGCGCGAATCCGGCGGCTGTTTCCGTTCGAACTCACCGCCGGGCAGCAACAGGCCATTGCCGAGGTCCGCGCCGACCTGGCTCGCCCCCATCCGATGAACCGGTTGCTGCAAGGCGACGTTGGCAGCGGCAAAACCATCGTCGCGATCGATGCCGTGCTGCTGGCCGTGGCGCACGGCCAGCAGGCGGCGATCATGGCCCCGACCGAAATCCTTGCCCGCCAGCACGCCGGCACGCTCGGCAAGCTGCTGTCGAGCAGCCAGGTGCGCTGGGCTTGCTTGACCGGTGGGCTGACGGGGCGTGAACGCGAAAAAATTCTCGCCGACTTGCGCACCGGCGCGCTCGATGTGGCCATCGGCACCCAAGCGATCCTGCAAGCTGACGTTGCCTTTGCCAAGTTGGCCTTGGTCGTGATCGACGAGCAGCACAAGTTCGGCGTCCGCCAGCGCGAGACGCTCAAGCGCGGCAGCCTGGGCGCTCATTATTTGGTGATGACCGCCACGCCGATCCCGCGCTCGATCGCGATGACGCTGTTCGGCGATCTCGACGTAACCACCATCCGCGACGCTCCGCTCGGACGGCAACCGGTGCACACCTATCTGGCGTCGGACGAGCAGCGCGAGCGCTGGTGGGATTTCTTTCGCAAGCAGCTACTTGCCGGCGCCCAAGGCTACGTGATTGCGCCAGTCGTTTCCGGCGCCGACGAGCCTCCCAACGGCGATGAACCTCCGAGCGGCGATGACGATCAGCCGCCGGCGGCGCTGGCCAGCGCCGAGCAGGTGTTCGAGAGCCTGGCGCATGGCCCGCTCGAAGCGTTCCGCCTGGGCCTGCTGCACGGGCGCATGAGCGTTGCTGAAAAAGACGCCGCGATGGAAGAGTTTCGCAGCGGACGCACGCAGGTCCTGGTGGCGACTACGGTCGTCGAAGTCGGCGTCGACGTGCCCAACGCCACCATGATGACCATCGAAGACGCCCAGCAGTTTGGCTTGGCTCAATTGCATCAATTGCGTGGACGGGTCAGTCGCGGTACTCGCCCCGGCTATTGCTGCGCATTTGCCGACAGCCGCACCGACGAATCGCGGCAGCGGCTCGAGGCCTTTGTCGGCACGACCGACGGCTTTGCCTTGGCCGAGGTCGATTTCGCGCTCCGCGGCCCCGGCGATCTATTGGGCACGCAGCAGCACGGACTGGCGCCGCTGCGCATCGCCGACCTGCGGCGCGACGTGGCCGTGGTCGACGAAACCCGCCGCGATGCGCGGCAGATGGTCGCCGGCGACGCAGGGCTCGTCGATCCGCAGCATGCCCGGCTGCGAAAAATGATGCTGACGCGCTACGGCAAGGTCCTCGACCTGGGCGACGTCGGTTAGAGGCGCGGCGGTGGCCTAGTTCTGCGCTCGACAATCGCGCTCGATCCGAGTTGAATGCCCACTAGTCGCAGCGGCCGCGGGTGGTCTGGCTCACAGACGAAGGCGTGGGCAAGGCGTCGGTTCTTGGAACGCCCGGCTCATGAACGCGGCGCCGATGGGGGCGCTAGTCGCGAGCATCACCCGGGCGGCAAGCAAGAGGCCAGTGGAATAGGGGCCAGGGGCAAGCATGCTCCCCTAGCTACTAGCAACTAGCCACTAGCTACTACCTTGCCGCCAGTTGCCGTCTGCGAGCCGGTGCGATGGGTCGAGGGCCGGGGGTTCCAGGAGATCGTCGGAGCCACGGGCGCCGTGTGCGATTTCCTCCCGGCCCGCTCAACGACCCCGATCACCGGGCGTCCCGAGCACCGCGTGACTGTGCAGCAGCCGAGGCGCTTGCCGCGGGCCTGACCAGCCCCGTCGGCAAGCAGACACATCCCCAAACAAGAACGCCTCGGCTGCCAAACAGCCCGGCGACAAAGTTTGTTGCGTGAA
>DASZPI010000206.1:0-3014 GCA_035550355.1 Pirellulales bacterium | reverse complement strand
GTATCGGTTACCCCAGCGCCGCGACGACGGCTACGACGCTCCGTTCACGGTGCCTGCCCGATTGCACGACGCGGGCATTCGGTTCTGCATCGCCGGCCAAGGTCGCATGGGTAACATTCGCAACTTGGCGTACCACGCAGCGACCGCCGCCGCCTACGGGCTGCCGGTCGATGAGGCATTGAAAGCAATCACCCTATACCCGGCACGCATGTTTGGGCTCGACGACCGCATTGGGTCGCTGAGTGCCGGAAAGGATGCCACGCTGATCGTCACCACAGGCGATCCGCTCGACATTCCCACGGAAGTAACCCACGCCTGGGTCGAAGGTCGCCGCGTTGATTTGTCGGACCGCCAGAAGCGGCTGTATCGCAAGTATCAGGAAAAGTACCGGCAGAAGGAGGAGAATGCAGAATGACCACGGCAAAGTGCAGAACGACGGAAACGCCATCGCGCATTTACCGGTCCGCAGTTTGCACGTTGCATTTTGCACTTTGCATTCTCTTTGCATTGCATGTCATGGCTGACGAACCGAAAACTTCGCGCGTGGTGATTGGCGTTCACGGTGGAATCGGCGTTGAACGTGAGCAGATGACACCAGAGCTCGCTGCGAAGCTGCGCGCAGCGCTCGAAGAATCGCTGCGTGCCGGGCGCGCGGCGCTCGAGCGCGAGGGAGCAACCGGGCTCGATGGTGTGGAGGCCGCGATTCGCGTGCTGGAAGATTCGCCGCTGTTCAACGCCGGCAAAGGCGCCGTGTTTACCCACGAGGGTCGCAACGAACTCGACGCGTCGATCATGGAAGGCAAAACACTGCGTGCCGGCGCGATCGCCAGTGTCACGATCATCAAAAACCCGATCACCGCCGCGCGCGCAGTCATGGAAAAGTCAAAGCATGTGCTGCTTGTCGGCCGCGGGGCCGAGGTGTTTGCCACTCGGGCCGGGCTCGAGATCGTCGATCCCTCGTATTTTTGGACCGAGCCGCGCTGGCGCGACATTCAAAAGCGTTGGGAGCAAGAAGCCGCCGGTAAAGCAGGCGAAGGCGCCCGCTACGTGAACCCGCTGCTGCCCAAATCGGCATTCGGAACGGTGGGGGCGGTGGCACTCGACCGCGACGGAAACGTTGCCGCCGGCACCAGCACCGGCGGTATGACGAACAAGGCCTTTGGCCGCGTCGGCGACTCGCCGATCATTGGCGCCGGCACCTACGCCGATAACGCCGGAGCGGCGGTCTCATGCACCGGTCACGGCGAGTTCTTTATTCGCTGGAGCGTCGCGCACGAGGTCAACGCCTTGATCAAACACGCCGGCATGAAACTCGAGGATGCGGCCCACGACGTCATCCAGCGGCAGCTTAAGCCCGCCGGCGGCGAAGGCGGGCTGATCGCGCTCGATCGACACGGGCGGTTCACCGCCGAGTTCAATACCTCGGGCATGTATCGCGGCTCGATTACCGACGACGGCGTGGTGCGGGTCGCGTTGTACGACGACTAAAGCGGTCGCGGCTTGCCGCCCCGCTCGTTTGGCCAGCGGCGGCGACGACGCTAGCACCCGCGTTTCATGAAGGTTTGGAGAAAGTCTAGCGATTGTGCCGAAGATACTGCGGGCCGAATGGTCGCCCTCATCGCGCGCGACGACGGGGCATCTGCGGATCAAGGAGGTTCATCGATGGCGACTGCAACGCGTGCCCCCCAACGGCAATCCGCGCCGGTCCCGCGCGAGACGGACGATAGCCCCCCGCTCGAGCACTTCATTCCGCTGCGCAAAGCGGAACTGATCGAGGCGCTTTGCAGCCAACCGAATCTGACCGCGGCCGAGATCGATAAATTTCGCCGACTTTGCGCGCTGCTCGACGCGACATTGCATTTCGAATACCACACGCACCTGGAAGAACTAAAATCTGCCTACGCGTCGTTCGACCCCGACGCCGACACACAGAGCCTGGTTGCGCCGAGCGAGCCGGAACGTGGCCTACAACTTGACGCGCTTTTCGACCGGTTTACCTGGCTGCTCGAACGCGCGAATTTTCGCAAGCTGACCCAGGCCGATGTCGAACAGGCACTCAACGCAGCCAGCCACCAAGGGCTGCATCTCGAGATCGACTTTGATTGCTTCGACCGTCTCGACATTTACAGCCGTGGCGAGGCGACGCAAACCCAGCGGCGGCGAACCTGGAAACGGCTCTACCGCTTCGACGAAGCACACGTGCAGATCTTTCGCCGATTGGTGATCATCTTCAAGCTACGGTCGGGAAAGCAGCTCACGCGCAAGCTCGACACCGACGACGTGTTCATCAAGCTGTTCAAGGACATTCCGAAGGTCGATCTCGAAATGCTGCTGCCGGGCACGCGGGTGCGCATGTCGCTGCTCGACCGCTGCAAGATCATTATGCCCACGGTTTCCGGACTAGCCATCTCGGCGTTCAAAGCCGTCAAAGGTGCGCTGGTCGCTGCTGCAGCAGGCATTTATGGCATCCTGGCCGTGCTCGGCATGACGGTCGGTTACGGCGTGAAATCGTTCTACGGCTACCTGCAAACAAAGCAGAAGTACCAACTCAATCTCACCGAGAGCTTGTACTACCAGAATCTCGATAACAACGCGGGCGTCCTGTGCCGATTGCTCGATGAGGCCGAAGAGCAAGAGAACCGCGAGGCGGTCTTGGGATATTTCTTCCTTTGGCAGCAGATGACCGGCGAAGCGGCCACGGCCGACGAGCTCGACCGACGAATCGAGCGCTTCCTCGGCGATGCTTTGGCGAAGCCGGTCGATTTTGAAGTGAGCGATGCGCTTGAAAAGCTGCTTCGGCTTGGGCTGGCCGAGCGGGTCGGCGGCCATCGCTACACGGCCGTGCCGCTCGACGACGCGCTGCGCGCCCTTGATCGCGCGTGGGACAACTACTTCTCGTACCACGCCGCTTGACGGGCCATGGACGCTGGCGGTCGTATCAGCCAACGCCGCTAGCATGTCATCGCACGGCCATTACATGCCGACGAAGTTGCGCGCGGCGAACCCACGGGTAG
>DASZPI010000205.1:0-2844 GCA_035550355.1 Pirellulales bacterium | reverse complement strand
GGCATGTCCGGATTATATTCCCATATTGGAATATGTCAACGGCGGTGCAAAAAAATATTCTATCTGAACGGTCGGCTGACGTGCCTTCGCCTGCCGGATGGTAGACTTCGCGTCCTATGAATTGGTACAGACGCAAGACTTGGACGGCCAACGGGCGGGCGGACTTCTACGCGCGTCTTGCCCGAGCGCGCGCAAGTAACCGGGCTCAGTACCTGCGCATTCAGGCCGTCGAATTGCTCGATGACCCATCTCCGGAGAACGTCGGCGGAGCGATCGAGTTACTGAAGACCCTGCTATCGACCTACCCAGATCAGATGCAGCTTGCGGCGACCTATCAATCACTTGGCGATTGCGCCGCGCTGAATGGCGAAACGTCAGCTGCTCTCGATTACTACAGAGAGGCGTTTGCCCAGCAACGTGCATTCCTCAATGTGCTAACTAACGTCCACCTGAGTTTCGCGTTGCTCGTTGCGGAGCAACAACTGCGGGCGAGCTATGACGAGGCGTTAGCAGCCCTAGATGAATTTCGCCATAGTTTAACTTTTCCGCTCGACGATTTTCGAGAGTTCGTGGCACGCGCCATGATTCATGCCGCCGAAGGAAGTCCGAAACTCGCGCACGACTATGCATGCCGAGCGCTGGATGAGGCAGCGAAGAGCAATTCGGGATTCCGCAATCACCCGACGCTCGGGCTAGTGGGCGCGGCAGACGCGGCGCGAGTCGAGCGCATGCGTGCGATCATTGAGCAGAACGCAACCGGGTGAGTGCTCACCCCACCTGGCTCTGCGCGCCGTGCCCGCCGTCGCACAGGTATTCCTGCAGGCGGTCGAATTCTTCGTGGCTCTTGAAGTGAATCACGATCCGGCCGCGTCCTTTGGCCGATTCGCGGATGTCGACCTTCGCGCCGAGCGCCGCGCGGAACTGCTGTTCGAGCGAGGCCAGGTGTTGGCTGCGGCTCTTCCGCGCGGGCCTTGATTCGGGCTCGCCGGTCACCAGTCGCAACGGCTGCGGCGCGTCGGCCGCTTGCACCGTTTGCTGCACCAGGTCCTCGACGCTGCGCACGCTCAGTCCTTCGCGCTGGATGCGCGTGCAGAACGCGACCTGCTCGCGTTCGTTGTCGAGTGCCAAGAGCGCCCGGGCATGGCCCTGGCTGATCGCGCCTGTGCGTAGCGCCGATTGCACGTCGTCGGGTAGCTCCAACAAGCGGATCAGATTGGCCACCGTCGAGCGGTCGATCTTCAAGCGCTTGGCCAACTCTTCCTGCGTGCAACCGTAACGCTCCAAGTACTCGTGGAACGAGGCGCCCTTTTCCAGCGCGTTAAGATCCTTGCGCTGCAGGTTCTCGACGATCGCGATCTCGGCGGCCAGCCGATCGTCGACGTTGCGCACTTGCACCGCGACCTCGCCGAGTCCGGCTTTGATTGCCGCGCGCAACCGGCGCTCGCCCGCCACGAGCTGGTAGCGCTCGCCCTGGCGGCGCACCACGATCGGTTGCAGGAGGCCGTGTTCCTGGATGCTATCAGCTAGCGAGCCGATCTCGGCGTCATCGAAATCGCGCCGCGGCTGGTAAGGATTGCGATCGATTTCATAGACGCTGACGTTCACCAGGCCCGCTTCGACCGGCCCGCTCGCCGGGCTGCTGGCAGCGCCGCCGACGGATGCCTCGCGCGGGGCATAACTATCCGCCGGGCGACCCAAAAGTGCTTCCAAGCCGCGTCCTAATCGTCGTTCCTTATTCACGCTCGAGTACCTCCATGCACAGTTCGGCGTACGCCCAGGCTCCGCGCGACCGCGGGCAGTAGTCCAGAACGGACTGCCCATGGCTGGGGGCTTCGGCGACGGCCACATCCCGAGGGATCACGGTGCGAAACACGATCTCGCCAAAGAAATCGCGCACCTCGTGATCGACCTCGTGCGTCAACTCCAACGCGTGGTCATACATCGTCAATAAGATGCCCCCAAACTGAAGACGATTCGGCGGGCGGCTCATCACATCGCGAATTACCTCGATCATCTGCGTCAGCCCCTCCATCGCGAAGTACTCGCATTGGATCGGCATCAGCACCTCGGTCGAGGCGGCCAGGGCCGTTCGGGTCAATTGGCCCAACGAGGGAGGACAATCGACCAGCACGAAGTCGTAGCTGGTCAGACCGCCGGCCAGGTGCTGGCGCAGCGTCGCCGCCTGGCTTTCGCTCTGCGTGCTGAGCTGTTCGATGTCTTGAAAGTTGCGGCTGCCGGGCAAAACCTCCAGACCGTCGACCGCCGCCGGGCGCAGCGATTCTTGCAAAGGCGACGTAGAAACCAACGGGTGCCGTTCGGTCGGCTCGCAGCCCACGCCGCTCGTGGCGTTGCACTGCGGGTCGAGATCGATCAGCAAGGTGCGTGCGCCGCTTTTAGCGAGCGCTACCGCCAGGTTGATGGCGGTGGTCGTCTTGCCGACGCCCCCTTTCTGATTGGCGACACACAGAATCCGGCCCACGGTCCGTCTCCCGATCTGGCCCCGCTGCGCGCGCAGCTCCGGCCGCGATTGCGAGGGGCGCGGGATTCTAATCGCGGGCCGGCTTAGGGTGATAGGCCAACCCGACTGTCGAGGAGGAGCGCCGGCTAAGCACGCGGGGGGCGACTTTTGGTTCGCTGAGGGGTGGCCCCGACAACTTGTTGTCGGGGCGCCGTCAGGCGCTCCGAGATCCCGATGCGATGGCCATGCCATTCCGTCGGCGACTCGGCCACCTTGGCGCCTAGCGGCGCACGGACAACAAGTTGTCCCGTGCCACCCGGCCCAGATGCGGACCTTTGCGGGCCATTGTGCCATGCTTTTTCGTCGCAGACGAATAAGCATATCCC
>DASZPI010000204.1:0-13943 GCA_035550355.1 Pirellulales bacterium | reverse complement strand
GCGGCACCGACCGAACCAGGCTGCCGCTCGGCCGCCAGGCGCGGCCGCGGCGTGCAGGCGAACTGACCGTTCAGCTTCGCCCTACGGCGTCGCCCATCCACCGTCTGGCCAGGTGTTGCCCCCGAGCGCCGTCCGCCACGCAGGCGTCTAGGTAAATCGGTCCATTTTTCAGCGAACAATTGCCAGCGAGGCTCGATAACTGATCAACCCTCCAGTTTTCCCTCCATTCGATTGTGAGTGTCGGACATGAAACGCCTATCGAACGTTGCCTACCTGTCTGCGGTTAGCGCGATGGCCGTTGTGCTGCTTCCCACGCCCAGTATCGCGGAAGCCGGCATCAAAACGGTCCTTAACATTCTGAACCGCGTCAACCAGGGGGTCAGCGCCGCCCGAACAGTGAATAACTTTGTCCAGAAGCACAACGGTAACAATTCAAATCCAAACCGAACGCCGGGCCTGCCCTACGGCACCGGCTTGGGAACCAACGGCTTGCCGATGTATGCCAACTACGGCAATGCGACGCCGAACTACGGTTATTGCCCGGCGTACGCGGGGCCGCGCGTCAACGCGCTGCCGAGCGTCGACGCGACCACGACCGCATCGGCCAATCCGCAAGCGAACGTCCTGCCCGCTGTCGACGCGGCGGCGACAGCGGCTTCGGTCGAGCCGATGGCCAACGTCGACGTGCAGCGCCACGTGCTGAGCCTGACGGCAGCTGACATCGACC
Source organism: Pirellulales bacterium (assembly GCA_035550355.1). Classification (GTDB taxonomy): domain Bacteria; phylum Planctomycetota; class Planctomycetia; order Pirellulales; family PNKZ01; genus DATAXP01. The sequence goes on along the minus strand of DASZPI010000204.1, from coordinate 13,216 downwards.
GCATGCGCAGCGAGCTTGTCGACCGCAATCGCGCGTTGCTCGACCGCGTGCAGCGCAATCTGGACGACGCCACGGGGACAACCATCAGCCGGCTGTCCGGTTCGACCGCCCTGAGCAGCGCCGATCAAACGGTTCTGCTGGCCGCCGTGACTCGCGGCGACACCGAAGCCGTGCGACGATCGTTGCCTGCGCGGCAGCTCAACTCGGTCACTGGCCGCGGAGTGATCGGCCTGGCGAGCGCCCGGCAGTTGACATCGAAGCTGTTGGCCGACGTGAACAACGGTGGACCCACCGTCGTTGAGTTATCGACTTTGCTGGCCGCGGTGCGTGGCAGCGTGCCACAAAGCGCCGAAGAGGCGATTGCCGCACTGGCCAGCAATCAGCAATTGCTGTCGTGGCTGAATCAGGCCATTGTCGGGGCGAACGAAATCCCCACGGGCGATGACGTGCCGGTGGCGCTGGTGCCGGGGCTCGCCGCAGGCATGCTCATTCCCCTGGGCTTCGGCCCGGCACTGGTGGGGCTTGGCCAACCTGGCGATCAAATCCTGATTGGAAGCGGCAACCCGTGGCAACTGGCCGGGCTCGCCTTGCCGGCAGGTGCTCCGCTGGCCGACGCCAACGACGGGGCAACGGCCCGCGTGATTCTTAGCAATGCCGGCGGCAGCGTCGTGCACTACGAAATCAATCAGGCGCCGTTCAGCATGGAATCGAAGTTCGAGCAGGAGCTGATCGATGGCTCGTCGTGGGTGGTCGCGTTCGATCGGGGCGGCAGCAACGGGACCGCTCGCTACACGCTCACCGAAGGCTACTACGAGTTTTCCCCAACGCCCACCGGCTGGGAGCTTTTCAAGAAGACCTATCATGCAAAGCTCAACAATCAGAACAGCTTCGAGTTCAACTATGTCGCCGACGGCAAGCAGCAAGTGATTGCCGCCGGCCAGAGCGTCGAGCTGACGGGTTCGCTGCCGCCTGTGATTCGCTTTGAAAACGGGGCTGGCCAAGTCAAGCAAAAGCGGTTGAAAGGCGGCGCGTTCGAAGTCGCGATCGCCGGCAGCGACAACGTCGATATCTATCCCGCCTCGTCGATGGCGACCGCCAAGGCGACGACATCCAACGCCACGAGCACCACGGGCGACATGAAGCTGCCGGCCGGCTTCCGCCCGACCGATCTGCTGGCCGGCGCGAAGGCCAGCGGCGCGCCTGTGGCCGAGTCGCCGCGCAGCTCGGTGAAGATCAGCTTGTTTTCGAACAGCTTGCCGGCGCCGCAGGCCACGGCCTCGGCCCGGTAAAGCGGCGCAAAGCTGCCGGCAATCCCAGCTCGTTTCCGACGCCTGGTGGGCTCGAATCGCCTACCAGGCGTTTTTTGTTGTCGCTCGGAACGCTGGGTAGCTCGGCCGCGGACGTTGTCCTGGGATGAGTCTCACCGTCGGCCAGAGCGACGCCGGGTTCTCGCCTCGATCCGGCACCTGGTTCAATGCACGATGGTTTTCAATCGGGGCGCTCGTTTCTGGTAAAGGAACAGGTTAGCATGATCCGCCGGCAACGTCGTCGATCGAATCGAAGTGAGAGGATCGCAATGCCACGCCTTGTGGTCGGACTGCTCGTAACGACCTTGCTGCTGCATCGCGCTGTTGCCGCAGACAAGCTGCCGGCGGGCGCTGGCCGGTTTGAAGTCGCGCACGCCGGCAAAACGATTCCGGTCTGGTATTACCTGCCCGAGTCGGCAAAGGCCGGCGCGCCAGTGCTGGTGGTGATGCACGGCGTGAATCGCGACGCCGACCGATATCGCGACGAATGGCTGCCGCACGCAAAAAAGTATGGCCTGCTGCTGTTAGCCCCCGAGTTCTCGAAGGCGTCGTTTCCCGACGAAGAACATTACAACCAGGGAAACACGCTCGACGCACAACAGCGTCCCCTGCCGCGCGAGCAGTGGAGCTTCAGCTTCATCGAGCCGGTGTTCGACCGGGCAAAAACGGCATTCGGCAACCGCAGCGCGAATTATTACCTGTACGGCCACTCTGCCGGCGCGCAGTTCGTCCATCGCTTTTTGTATTTCGTCCCCAACGCTCGGGTTTCCAGAGCCGTGGCCGCGAACGCCGGCTGGTGGACCCTGCCTGATCCCGAGATCGATTTTCCGTACGGACTGCGCGGTTCGGCCGTCGATCAGGCGGCACTCAAGGCGATGCTGCGGCGTCCGCTGACCGTGCTGCTCGGGACCGAGGATACGGACCCGAACGATAAGAATCTGCGCCGCACTCCGCAGGCCCTGGCGCAAGGAGCGCACCGCTATGCACGCGGCCAGTTCTTTTTCGAAGCCGGAAAAAAACGGGCGGCTCGCCTAGGTGTTCCTTTAGGCTGGCAGCTGGCGACCGTACCGGGGGTGGCGCATAGCAATAAGGGCATGGCCGAGTTCGCCGTGCGTCACCTGTTTGGTCCGGCGCCGATTGCCAGCCGAGCGGACGATCGTGTCCGTATTCTGTTGGGCGGCGATACGAGCGGGGGCGAGAGTTATCAGGAGCAGTACGCGCTTCAAGGTGGAACCAATGTTTTGGTCGAAAAAGGGTATGAGCACGGCATCGCTCAACTGCGACGGCTGCTCGCAGCGGCGGACTATCGCGTCGTGAATCTCGAGACGCCGCTGACCTTGCGCCGCGATAGTCCGCTCAAGACGAAGGACTATTTGCACTATAGCGACCCCGTGAAGCTGCCCACCCTGTTCAGGCAATACGGCGCTGTCGCATTTTCGCTGGCGAACAATCACACGCTCGATTTCGGCTCCGCGGGACTCGACGACACGATCGCGGCACTTGCTCGCAACGACTGCGACTGGTTCGGCGCCGGCACAAACATCGACGAGGCGGCGCGGCCGCTCATCCAAGCGTTCCGCGTTGGCAACGGTATGGTCCATCTGGCGGTGTTCGGCGCGTTCGAATATCGCCAGGACTACGATCGCGATTTCCAGTTTTATGCGCAGCCAAGTCGTCCGGGCGCGGCGCCGATCGATACAACGGCGGTTCAACGCGCCGTTACGCAACTGCGAAAATCGACGCCGAACGCATTTGTGGTGTACTTCGTGCATTGGGGCGGCAATTACTCGTGGAGGACTGCCGACCAAACCGCCACGGCGCGTGCCTTGCGCAATGCCGGCGTGGACCTGATCGTGGGGCACGGCGCGCATGCCGTGCAGGAAATCGAGCACGACGGCCGAGGATGGATCTTTTACAGCATTGGCAATTTTCTGTTCAACGCCCGAGGGCGATACGCGAATTATGCGGTGCCCCCCTACAGCTTGCCGCTGCTGCTCGAAATCGCGACCAGCCGCGCATCGCTGCACGCCACGATTCGTGCGTATCCGATTCTGAGCGACAATCAGGTCACGAGTTATCAGCCGCGCTTTGTCACCGAGGCCGAGCTTGCCGAGCTTGATTCACTGCTGGCCGAAAAGAGCGGCTGGACGCCGTCGCTGCGTGCTGCGGTCAAGCGTGGCGCCGACGCGATCGGCCCGTTCCTCGAGTTTTGTGCGCCGAATTGAATCGCCGCGCTCACGTCGTGCAGCGCAACCGCTTCGATTACGCGGGCCGGCTGTACAGCGAGTCGCATAGCATCCGCCGCGCTTCGGCGCCGCGGCAAAGCTGTTGACTTTGCAACGGCAGGTAGACCGCAATCGCGTCGAAACCCGCGCCCTCGAGCGCCATCCGCAACAAATCGTCCGCCACAAGTGCCAGCCGACCCGCATGACGCCGTAGCTGAAATCGGATTTCGCCCAAACCGTGGTACGAGCGATACACCACCTCGGTGCACACCAGACGGTCGGATCGTGCAAAATCGAACTCGAAGTCGTACGGCTTGCCTTCATGCCGCAGGCCGCGTGCCAGGGCGGTGGCAATGTCGTCGGCCTCGAGCTGCGGGCGCAGGATCGCCAAGGCATCGGACCGCATCGGCGAGTCGAGCGGTCGGATGTGAACGCCATCTTTGCGAGCCTCGAGCACGCGCGCAGTATGGCTGCGGTCATCGCTGGATAGGCTTGTTGCCGAGGCGACCAGCCGCCACCAACGGCGACGCACGTGCTCGTATTCGCGCAGTCCCATCGCCGCCAGCGATTCGGCATCGCCTAGGTACAGCGTCGCATGAGGCCAAAAGCTCGGGAACACAAAGTTCGTCATCGCGTACTGCCGGCGCGTGATCAGAATGTCGCCGGGCGCAAGCAGCCGCGAGATTTCGGCGCGGATTGCCGGTCCGATGCTCGGTCGATGCCACGGGCGCGTGCTCAAATGCGAAAGCACGTTGCCGGCCGTCTTCATCGCGTTGAACCGCACCCGCTCGACCAGCGACTGCCGCAGGCTGCGCTCCTGGCGTGTGCGTTCGAAGCCGATGACGATCGGCGCCCGCGTCGCGAGCTCGACGTGTGGAGACGAAGTGTTTGCAATCTGCGGAAGGACGCGAGTCGCCATGCAGCAAGGGCCCACCGAAGTCGAAGGACCAGCCACCCGACGCGATGACGCGAAGGGGGCGTATCTTAGTAGCGGTCCAAATTCGGCGACAATGGCGATTTTGGCGACGCCGGGTAACAATAATGCAAGTCGCTGCTAGTTAAGCCCGTGCGTTGAAAATGCGGTCGCCAGCGTCGCCTAGGCCGGGAACGATAAAGCCCGAGTCGTTCAGCCGAGAATCGACGGCGCAAACATAGATTTGCGTTTCGGGAAATGCTGAATTCACCCGGGCAATGCCCTCGGGCACGGCCAGAATTGATAGCAGCTTCACCTTAGGTACACCCCATTGCTGCATGGCATCGAGCGCCGCGACGGCCGATCCGCCGGTGGCCAGCATCGGGTCGAGCACCAGCGCCAGATCGACCGGGTTCGACGGCGGCAGTTTCTTGTAGTATTCGATGGCCTGCAACGTGCGCTCGTCGCGGTAGAAGCCCAGATGGCGCACCTCCGCTTCGGGCAGCAGGTCGAGCACGGCATCGACCATCCCCAACCCGGCGCGCAGAATGGGCACCAGCGCAATCCGTTGCGAAAGACGCCGGGCCTCAACCGTGGCCAGCGGCGTTTCGACCTGCACCGCCTCGGTGGGCAGGTCCTTGGTTGCTTCGTACGCCAGCAGCAGCGATAGCCGGCGAACCATCGCCCGAAAGCTGATCGACGGCGTGTTTCGATCGCGCACTTGGGCCAGGAAGTGCTCGATCAGCGAGTGTTCGATCCGAGTGACTCGGTTCATCGGCGGCAAAGCTCACTGCGACGTCTCGCTCGATCCGGCCCCGACAGCCCGCCCGGCCGACGACCCAGACTACCGCTCGGCGGAGGACCCAGACTAACCGCCCGGCGGACGGCCCAGACTACCGCTCGGCCTTGATGAGCTGCAGGTTCGCAATCACCTGCTCCGAGCCGACGGTCATTTTGCGGACCTTCTCGGCCATCATCGATTTTTCCGAAACGGTCGCCTTTTTCAGTTTCTTGGCGAATTTCTTGAACTTCTCGCGACGCTTGCGCCGCCGCTTGATCTCTTGCGCTCGATCGCTGATACCACCCACAGCTCGCTCCAAAAATGATTCGGTGACCGCCGGCAAGCCCAAGGCTTGGCAGGAGCGTTTTATCACGCCCGATGCACAGGGTCAACGTGGCGGATCGGCGGGCGATGCTTCGGGCGCTGGCGCCTCGTTGCGGTCGGCGTTGTACAGCCGGCGCAGCAGGGCGGCAAACCCTCGTGGCAACGCGCGTTTGAGCCGCCATAAGGCCCGAGCGCGCCCGGGAACGATCACGTACAGCCGTTTGCGCCGCGCCGCGGCGACGACCGCATGGGCAACCTCGTCGGCCGAAATGCGGCTGCGCTCGGTGACGCGGTCGAAGAATTCGCGGTGCGACGGCTGGCCAAAGCGCGCCCGCACGCCCAGGTTCGTGCGGAAGAATCCCGGACAGACCACGGTCACGCCGACCTTCGTGCCGCGCAGCTCGGCGTGCATCGTCTCGCTGAGTGCGATCACGCCCGCCTTCGAGACATTGTAGGCCCCCATCGAGGGCGGCGCAAGAAAGCCGGCGATCGAGGCGACGTTGACGACCTGCCCCCCCTCGGCATTCTCGCGCAACCAAGGGATTAGCGTGTGGCAGCCGTAGATCGCGCCCCACAGGTTCACGCCCAGCAGCCAATGCCAATCGTCGAGCGGCGTCTGGCCGACCGCGCCCGACGCGGCGACACCGGCGTTGTTGACGAGCATGTCGAGCCGCGGCCAGGCGGCGCGCAATTTCACCTCGAGCGTCTGCCAGGCGCCGGCGTTGGCGACGTCGAGATGCTCGAGTTGTCCGCTGCCTCCGGCGCGCTCGACGAGCCCAAGCGTCTCGGCATTCGCAGCATCATCGACATCGGCCAGCGCAAGGTGCCAACCGTCGCGGGCCAGCCTGACGGCCAAAGCGCGACCCAGGCCGCTGGCGCTACCGGTGATGATTGCGTATCGGCGTGTTGGCATGCGGCGACAGAAACCGGGTCACGGTCCGCGGAGTGGATGTGGTTGTACCACCCGCGGCCCGCTGCCTATAGCCCGTCGCCGCGATCGACACGATTACCGTGTGACGCTGGTGCTCGGGTTCTCGACCACGCCGATCTTGCGACCGCCGCGGTACTCGACCGTCTCGAGCATTTCGCCATCGGGCTTCCAGAACTTCCACTGGCCGTGACGCTCGCCCTCGACGTACTCGCCTTGCGATTCCATCTGGCCATTTTCGTACCACTCGGTCCAGACGCCGGTGGCCACGCCGTCGGTCGATTGACCTTTCATCTTTTTCTTGCCGCTCTCGAACCAGGTGAGGGTGTTGCCGTGCGGCTTGTCGTGGACGAAGTTCATTTCGCCGGCTTTCTGGCCATTTTCGTAGTAGGCAACCGCTCTGCCGTGCTTTACGTAGTTGCCCTGCTCGTCGAGCACCACCTCGCGCTTGGCGCGCATCGGCTCGTCGAACAGCGCGACCACGCCTTCAAACTGCTCGACGCCGCCGCACTGGTCGCAGGATTCGCTGGATGAATGTCCGATGTGACGCATGTCGGGCAGCTTGATTCCGTTCTGACCGCATCCCGAGGCCGCCAACACCACTACCAACGCAATCGCGCGCTTCATCGCAGGAACTCCGTTTCCTAAAAAGGTCAGCCCGGTCCAATTGGGGGCGATTCTAGCAGGCCGATGGAAAATGACAGAATAGCAATTGAGGTGCGCCGACCGGTGACTGCGGGTTGCCGCATGTGCCAAAAGGGCCGCAGGCACGCCCCCCGGCTAAACGATTGTTCCAGGCGTGCGCGGTGGTTACGATGTCCGTTCCTGCCACACGCTTCCCACCGATCGGCGAGAAATTACGCATGCTCCGGCATTCCGCGCTAGCGTTTCCATGGCTGCTCGTCACCATGTTGGGCCCGCTGTCGGTTGTCCGCGGGCAGACGGCGCCCGACTACTCGTCCGAGTTGCCGCGCATACCACCCACCGAGCCGACTGCCGCATTGGCCACGATCGAAGTGAAGCCCGGATTTCGGATCGAGCAAGTTGCCTGCGAGCCGCTCGTTAACAGCCCGGTGGCGATGGCCTGGGACGAAGACGGGCGGATGTTTGTGGTCGAAATGCGCGGCTACTCCGAAAACCGGGACGAGGCAATTAGCCGGGTCAGCCTGCTCGTCGATCGCGACGGCGACGGAAGGTACGACACCAGCACCGTGTATGTTGACAAGTTGTTTTGGCCGACGGCGGTTGCTTGTTACGACGGGGGGGTTTTCGTCGCCGACGCGCCCGACATCTGGTATTTCAAAGATACCGACGGCGACGGCAAGGCCGACGTGCGCCGCAAGCTGTTCACCGGCTTCGGCGTGCATAACGTGCAGGGCTTGCTGAACTCGTTCACCTGGGTGCTGGACAACCGCATCGAGGCGGCGGGCAGCAGCATCGGCGGCGATATCCTCCGTCTCGACGAGCAAGGGAACGTCCCGAAAGACGCACGGCCACTGTCGGTGCACGGTCGAGACTTCACGTTCAACCCGCGGACGCTGGAGTTCGGCGTCACGAGCGGCGGCCTGCAGCATGGCATGAGCTTCGACGACTGGGGCCGAAAGTTCGTCAGCGGCAACAGCAATCACATTCAGCAGGTGATGTACGAGGACCGTTACCTGGCCCGCGCGCCGTACGTCGTCGCTCCGCCGGCACGCATCGACATTGCCGAGGACGGCGGCCAGGCCGAGGTTTACCGCATCAGCCCGGTCGAGCCATGGCGGATTGTGCGCACCCGGCTGCGCGTCAGCGGGGTGGTCAAGGGAGCGGTCGAAGGTGGCGGCCGCCCGGCGGGCTATTTCACCGGGGCGACCGGCGTCACCATTTTTCGCGGCACTGCCTTGGGCGACGACATGTACGGCATGGCGGTCGTCGGCGATGTCGGCAGCAACCTGGTCCATCGCAAGCGGTTGATCCTCGAGGGGGTGCAATTTCTTGCCCGCCGGGTCGACGAGAAGAGCGAGTTCGTCGCCTCGAAAGACATCTGGTTCCGGCCGGCACAATTCGCCAACGGGCCCGACGGCGCGCTATACATTGCCGATGTCTACCGCGAGGTGATCGAACACCCGGGAAGCATTCCGCCCGAGATCAAGCAACACCTCGACACTAGCAGCGGTCGCGATCGTGGACGGGTCTATCGCGTGGTTGCCGACGGGTTCAAGCAGCCGCCGCTGCCAAAGCTCAGCCAATCGTCGACGGCTGAGCTCGTCGCATTGCTCGAGCATCCCAACGCGTGGCATCGGGGCACCGCGGCGCGGCTGATCTACGAGCGCCGCGATCCTGCGGCCGGGCCGCTGCTGGCAAAGCTTGCGGCGGAAAGCAACAGCCCGTTGGGGCGCATGCACGCACTGTATGCGCTCGACGGACAAGGGGCACTGACCGAAGCAATCGTCGTGCGCGGCCTGTCGGACGACCACCCGCGGGTGCGCGAACACGCGATTCGCCTTTCGGAACGGCTCGGCAACTGGCCGTCGGCAATTACCGAGCGACTGTTCGCCTTGGCCAACGACGACGACATGCCGTTGCGTTACCAACTGGCTTTCACCCTTGGCTTGCTTCCTTCGGGAAGCGAGCGCGACGCAGCGCTGATCAAGATCGCCCGTCGCGATGGTGCCGACCGCTGGGTGCGCACGGCGGTGCTCGCATCGCTATCGGCGTCCGGGTCGTCGAGCGTGTTCGAGGCGCTGGTGCGCGATGCCGAGTTTCGCCGGTCGGATGCCGGGCGCGACGTGCTGATCGGTCTGGCCAGCGTCGCCGGCCAACGCGGCGATCCGCTCGGCTCGTCGATCGAGTCGCTCGACCCTAGCGAAGACGCGCTCACGTTGGCTTTGGTCCGCAATTATGCCGAAGGCCTGATGCGTGGCGGCCGCTCGCGCGTCGCGCTCGACCATCAGGGAACCAAGCTCTCGACGGTCCTGACGAAACTGCTGACCACCGCGCGGGCGACCGCCAGCGACGAAAAGAAGCCGGTGAAATCACGCGTGCAGGCGATCAGCGCTCTGCCGTTGGGCAAATTTGCCGATGCTCGCGACTTGCTCGTCGGCCTGCTCGACCAGCGCGAAAGCGACGAAGTGCAGCAAGCGGTGCTGGCGGCGCTGGCGCAGTTTCGCGATCCGGGCGTGGCCGCGCTGTTGATCGACGCCTGGCCCACGCTTGGTCCCCGCACGCGCGTTGCGGCGTCCGAGGCGCTGCTGTCGCGCCCGGAGCGCATCACGGTTTTGTTCGATGCGATCGAGCAGGGACGGTTCGACGCGCGCCAACTTGAGGTGCCGCGCCTGCAACTGCTGATGAACAATCGCGACGACACGATCCGCGAGCGCGCCAAGGCGCTATTGGGCACACTGAAAACCGGCCGCCGGCAAGACGTGGTCGATTCCTATCGCGACGCCCTGAAGCTTTCGGGCGATGCCGCGCGCGGTAAGGAAGTGTTCCGAAAAATCTGTGCCGCCTGCCATCGCGCCGAAGGCGTCGGGCACGAGCTGGGACCGAACCTGGCGACGATCAAGAATCGCGGCCCCGAAACGATTCTGCTCAACGTGCTCGATCCCAGCCGCGAAGTGAACCCGCAGTATGTGAACTATGTGTTGATCACCGACGACGGGCGAACCATCACGGGCATGATCGCCAACGAAACGGCGACGAGCGTCACGCTCAAGCGCGCCGAGGGGGCGACCGACACCGTGCTGCGCGTGAATATCGAGCAGTTGCAAAGCACCGGTCTATCGCTGATGCCCGAGGGGCTGGAAAAGCAGCTCGAAGCGCAATCGATGGCCGACGTGATCGCGTACCTCATGGGAATTAAATGATGCGGGTCCCCATCGCACTGCTGTTGTGCGCGTCGGTGGCCCGGGGGCAATGGCAGGCCGGCGTCGCGAAAGTCGCGATCACGCCAACGAGCCCGATGTGGATGAGCGGCTACGCGGCGCGAACGCATCCGGCCGAAGGCACGCTGCACGACCTTTGGGCCAAGGCGCTGGTGCTCGACGACGGCCAGCAGGGTCGGATCGTGCTGGTCACGCTCGACCTGGTGGGCATCGACCGTGCGCTCGCGACGGCCATTTGCCAGCAACTGGCCGACAAGCATGGATTGCGACGCGAACAGATCGCGCTCAACTGCTCGCACACGCATTGCGGACCGGTTGCGGGCGGCACGCTCACCAGCATGTATTTTCTCGACGACGCGCAGCAGAAGTATGTTGCCGATTACACCGCCGATTTGCAGAGAAAAATCGTCGATGTGGTCGGCGCGGCTTTGGCGGCCAAGCGACCGGCATCGGTTTCGTTCGCCACCGGACATGCCGACTACGCCGTGAACCGACGAAACAACAAGGAAGCCGACGTCCCGCGGCTGCGCGAGGCGGGCCAACTGCGCGGACCGGTCGATCACGACGTGCCGGTGCTCGCGGTCCGATCGACTCAGAACGACGCGCTGCTTGCCGTCGCGTTTGGCTACGCCTGCCACGCCACGACGCTTGGCTTCTACCAATGGTGTGGCGATCATCCCGGGTTCGCGATGATCGAGCTGGAAAAGAACCACCCGGGCGCTGTGGCAATGTTCTGGGCCGGTTGCGGAGCGGATCAGAATCCCATCCCGCGGCGGACGGTCGAACTGGCGCAGGAATACGGCCACCGGCTGGCTGTCGCCGTGGATGCCGGACTCTCGGCCGGCGCCAAGCCGATCGCCGGCACGATTGCTACGCGGTATCGCGAGATCGATCTGGCGTTCGACAAGGTTCCCAGCCGCGATGAAATCGTTGCCGACCTGGCGAGCCCGAACAAGTACGTCGTCAACCGGGCGAAAATGCTGTTGGCCCAGCTCGAGTCAGGGCAGTCGATCGAAAGCTCGTACCCGTATCCCGTGCAGGTGTGGCGGTTGGGGCCGGACCTGAAATGGGTGCTGCTCGGTGGCGAAGTGGTCGTCGACTACGCACTGAGGCTGAAAAGCCAATTCGGCCCGGCGACAACCTGGGTGGCTGGCTACACGAACGACGTCATGGGCTACATCCCCTCGGAGCGCGTGCTGAAGGAAGGCGGCTACGAAGGGGGCGGCGCCATGGTGTACTACGGGCATCCGTCGCCGTGGGCTGCGGGGCTCGAACAGCAAATTGTCGACGCCGCAACAGTCGCAGCGCAGCGCGCCGAATAGCGGACCAGAGCGGATCGGCAGAATCGCTGCAAACCGCCGCCGGCTGCCGGCAGGCGCTCTTTGGGTGGCAAAATCTCGGGGTTGCGACGGTTTTGCTGAATCTGCGGGTCGTGCCGGTCGATAGTTATCGTAGGCAATCGATTCGACCCAAGGCTCATGGATGAGAGACACGCTCATGAAGCGCGCGTTGTTTGCAATGATGATGCTGGCAACTGTTGCGAGCAGCTTTGGCTGTTCGTGCAACCGGCCTTGGTGGCGTTTGTGCGACTGCGGCGGTTGCGGTGACGTGTATTACGGCGACTGGCAAGAAGGTCGCCCGTGCTGCTGCGAATGCTGCGATGGCTGCGGCAATTGGCATGGCCGCTCGCCGGGCTACGTCGGCCAAGGCATGCCGATGCAAGGCGGCTACGTTCAGGAAGGCGAGCAATGGACCGATCAGCCGGCGCCCGAACAGACGCCGACGGTGGCTCCGCTGCCCGCTCCACAACAAGCCCCGCCGCAATCGGCTCCGCCGCCGGCGCCGCAAGCTCAGCGCAGCGTGCGTGCCCGGCCGATCAACGGCTATCGCCGCCCCGGTTACCAGCCGCGAAATTACTACCCGAACCAGCGGGTGGGCTATCAAGCCCAACCGCGGGCTGCCCAATACGACTGAGCCCGTCGGTGCGACGCCCGAGCAAGCTTCAAGCCCACGGACCGAAGTCCGTGGGCTTTTTGCTGCGCGCCCAACGGCAAGTTAGCCGGTATAATCACACCCTTTTGCCCACTATTCTTCTGAGATCGTCGCAACCTTGAACGCCTCCGACCCCTTGGGACCGAATCCGTCGCTGCCGGGCACCACCGAAAGCGACAAGCTCATGGAAGGCGCCGGCGAGCCGGAGCCGTCGCAAGACTTGATCGCCATGATCAAGGAGTCGGCCGACAAGCTGGCCCGCGATCAAACCAGCCGCGGCGACTTGAAGATCTTGGCGCGCACACTTCGCGAGCTGCGCTATGCCTTCAAGGTGTTCGGACCCTATCGTTTGCAGCGCAAGGTTACCGTCTTCGGCTCGGCGCGCACGCGCCCCACCGCCGCCACGTTCCAGCACGCCGTCGCGTTTGGTCGAGCGATGGCCGGCCACAATTGGATGGTGGTCACCGGCGCAGCCAGCGGCATTATGGAGGCCGGCCACGTTGGCGCTGGACGCGAGCATTCGATGGGCATCAACATCATGCTCCCCTTCGAGCAAGAAGCGAACCCGGTGATCGCCGGCGACCCGAAGCTGGTGCACATGAAGTATTTCTTCACGCGCAAGCTGATGTTCGTCAAGGAATGCGACGCCGTGTGCCTGTTGCCCGGCGGGTTTGGCACGCTCGACGAAGGGCTCGAGGTGCTGACGTTGTTGCAGACCGGCAAGCGCGACATGGTGCCGGTCGTGTTTCTCGACGAGCCGGATGGAAAATTCTGGTCCGATTGGCAGGCCTTTGTCACCCATCGCCTGCTGGGGCATAGCATGATTTCGCCCGACGACTTGTCGCTGTACAAGGTGACCGACAGCATCGAGGAAGCCGTTGAC
>DASZPI010000203.1:0-7985 GCA_035550355.1 Pirellulales bacterium | reverse complement strand
GAGGGAAATCAGCATGGATTCACGATCGCGGTGGCCATGGGGCGACAGCGCTCAGGTAATTGCGCGACCGGTTTTGCTACAACCGATTCAACCCGTGCAACCTTCTGTGCCAGAGGGTCGATGAGTGCGGAAAAGCCCCGGTTGGCCGTTTCGCGATTGAACACGACGTGAACGGGCTGGTTTCGCCCCAACGCCCCGCAGCCGATCGCCGGGCGTTGCCGACGAAGCGACGTTTCGCTCGCCGTTTGGCGAGCTCACGACTGGGAATCGTCAAAAACAAGTCACGAAAACCTGCATTGAGACAGAACCACGTGCTGTCGCAGCCGTCACGGTGGTTGAAATGCGGCGATCGATTCCCGATTCGATCGACGCGATTTGAGTTCCTGTTCGCGGCGAGCCGCTTGCGACCTTCTCACGTCAGCGGTATCACTAACGCAGGCGAATACCTACCCGTTGAGGAGCGTCGATCATGTCAGTGCAGGTGCAGCAGCAGGCCCCCGACTTCACGGCCAAGGCCGTCGTCGGAAACGAATTCAAAGACGTCAAGCTCTCGGACTACCGAGGCAAGTATGTGGTGTTGTTCTTTTACCCGCTGGACTTCACGTTCGTTTGTCCCACCGAAATCGTCGCCTTCAGCGATCGGATCGACGAGTTTGCCAGCCGCAACGTCGAGGTCATCGGCGTGTCGGTCGATAGCCACTACGCCCACTTGGCGTGGAAACAGTTGCCGCGCAATGAAGGTGGCTTGGGCGACATTCGCTACCCGATCGTCGGTGACCTGAACAAGTCGATTAGTCGCAGCTACGGCGTGTTGCTGGAAAACGACGGTATTGCGCTGCGCGGGCTGTTTGTCATCGACCGCGAAGGGATCATTCGCCACATCACCGTGAACGACCTGCCGCTGGGGCGCAACTGCGACGAGGTGCTGCGGGTGGTCGACGCCTTGCAGTTCTTCGAAGCCAATGGCGAAGTCTGTCCGGCCAACTGGAAGCCCGGGGCGGCCACGATGAAGGCCGATCCTGCCGGATCGAAGGCTTACTTTGAGAAGCTTTCCACCTAGATCGTAGCATCAGCTCGGAAATCGGCTGGTGATTTCCTCGTGCATGCACATGATCCGACCGCGGACACGGGCCACGGCGATCCCGGCTGGGCGCGAGATCCTACTTTGGCTTGACCAACGGGACCGGATGCTCGACCCAGCCGGCGGGGCGCTGGCCGGAACCGGGAAGATCGCTGCCTGAGGGATCGTTGCCCGAGGGATCGATGTCGCCAAGCACTTGTCGTGCGCGCGTGGCCATCGCCGTCAGCCGCTCGACAACATCTGCGTGCTGAGCCGAGACCTCGCTCTGCTCAGCGACGTCGTTACGAACGTCGTACAACTCCATGGGGGCGGGGGCCGAACCCTTGGTCGTTCGCGCCAATTTCTTCGTCAGCGGCAAGTACAGTTTCCACGCCCCGGCGCGTACAGCCTGCAGTTGCCCCATGTCGTAATAGCAAAAGCCTTCGTCGTCCCACGGTGAGTGCGCGTCGCTTGCACCCAGCAGAATGTCGCCAATGTCGTGGCCGTCGATCGCATGCTCCGGAAGCGCTGCACCGCTGGCTGCTGCCAGTGTGGGTAATAGGTCCATCGAGCTGCACAATTCATCGCACACGCGCGAGGCAGGAATCTTGCCAGGCCAGCGCACGATGCACGGCATCCGCATCGCACCTTCGGCGGTGCTGTAGCCAAAGCCGCGATAGGGTGCGCAACTACCTTGCTGCGGGTTGCGGCGGACCGCGCCGTTGTCGCTGGTCCAAATCACCAGCGTTTGTTCGTCCAGACCCAGTCGCTTGAGCGTGCCCAGAATCTCACCGGTCGACCAATCGAGCTCTTCGACACTATCGCCGTAGTCGCCGTTGGCGCTTTTGCCACGGAATGCGGGGCTCGAAAACGGATGTTGCGTGGAGCCCGGCATGGTGTGGGGCACGTAGGCAAAAAACGGGCGCTGGCGATTCCGCTCGATGAAACTGATCACTTCTTCGGTCGTGCGGCGCACAAGGTAGTCGCGGTCAGGCGGCGCTTCGATCACCCGCTCGCCGCGCATCAGCGGCAACTCGGGCCAGGTGTCGGGGAACTTGTCCTTGGTCATGTCGTCGCTGTACGGAATGCCGAAGAACTCGTCGAAGCCTTGTCGCGTCGGCAGGAAGATCGGCTGATCGCCGAGATGCCATTTGCCGAAACAGCCGGTTGTATAGCCACGCGATTTAAGCACCTCGGCAATCGTTGTTTCGTCGGGGTTCAATCCTTTGGGGTCGATCGGTCGCAGCACGGCTCCGCCCGAGCCGTTGACATGCATGTTCACCCTCCGCGGGTAGCAGCCGGTCATCAGCGCCGCGCGGCTGGGCGTGCAGACGCCGCTGGCAACATAGAAGCTCGTCAGGCGCGTGCCTTCGGCTGCCATGCGATCGATGTTCGGCGTTTTCTGCACCGTCGACCCGGTGCAACCGAGGTCGCCGTTGCCCAGGTTATCAACGAAGATGATGACGAAATTCGGCGGCCGTTCGCTGGCCGAAGCAACAACATCCACGCGACCGAAGACGATGGCCGCGAGCGAAATGAAAATGATCCGGCACATATGCCATGGCCCGAGCAGGGTGATTGGGGCGTGAGGAAAACGTGGAGGGCGACCATAGTCTACTAGCATCGCGAATGCTTGCACACGGCGCTAGCAGGGTCGCCTTGACACGCTGCCCAGCCGCCGTTACCTTCCCAGCCCTTTTTGTCTTTTCGTTGTGGCCTCTCGCTTGCGAACGACTCTCGCACACCGGCCAGGATGGTTGCTTTGTGCGCTGGGCGCGTGTCTGGCTGCGCCGGCGTGCGCGCGATTATCGAGCGGCGCTCCCCAAGTCTCGGCCGTGGCCACGGCCGCTGCTCCCTGCGAGCTCATGGGCTTCGAGTTGGTAACGCTGCGCGTGCCGCTGGTCGATGGGCCGCTCGATGATTCGGTCTGGGCCGAGGTCGATGAAACATCGTTGCCAATCGAAACCCGGCGTCGCCTTGCGGCCAATGGCATCCGCGCGGGCATCTTCGGCGCTCGCCTGCCGACGAAGCTCGACGAACTGCTCAAGCCGGTCGAATCGCAGGCCGCGGAAGACGGCTCGACCGCGATTCAAGTCAGCGACTTCGAAAACGAGCAGCCCGTGAGGCGGCGCGTGATCCAAACGCGCTCAGGTCGAAAGATGAAGTTCATTTGCATGGGCGAGCGGACGCGAGTTCCTGAGCTATCGCTGCTGATGCGCTCGGACGACGGATCGGTGCGCGGCCGCACCTATGCGCACGTCATGGGGCTGCTGCTCGCCCGCGCCTTCCCGCAAGGCGACGGCCGGGTGCGGCTGGATATTGTGCCCGAGGTCGAGCATGGCGAGCAGCAGCGCCGCTTCGTACCGGGCGACGGCATGATGCGCGTCGAATTCGGCCCTGCCCACGATCAATTCGACGAGCTGGAAATCGAAGCGGAATTGTCCCCCGGCCAAACGCTGCTGCTCACGTCGTTGCCCGGTCGCGAGGGAACGCTGGGACACCATTTCTTCGCCGAGCACAGCGATCGGGCGATGCAGAAGCTGTTCCTCGTGCGGTTGGTCACAACAAACTACGACGACCGCTTCAGCACCGCGGCGCCGGCCGCCGAGTTGGATTGAATCGGCCGCGCGGCGCCGCGCAACAAAAAGCCCCCGGCGATTCGCCGGGGGCTAAAGGTGACGACCTCAAGGCGGGAACGTCGGAATCGCCTAGCGCACCGCTTCGCTCAGCATGCGCGTGTTCGGAACGCTGTGGCGATTCACCAGGCCGTGCTCCTGGGTTTCGATGACCGTGGCGACCGGACCAACTTCGCGGACGATGCCGTCGAGTCCGGCAACGCTGACGTGGTCGCCGGCTTGCAGGCGCTGGCGGGTGTAATAGCCCGCCAAAATGCCCGACATCACATCGCGGCCGCCCAGCCCGAACGCCAGGCCAAAGCCCAACGCCACGGCGGCAAACGCGATCAGCACCATTTCCTTCAGCAGGCCGATCTCGATCTGCAACTGGTCGAACGCACCGATGAACGTCATCAACGCCAACACGTAGTAGCAGCCGTTGGCTAGATGTTCAGCATAGGTGATCCCCATACGATCGGCGCTGGTGGCAATCACGCCGCGCACGAAGCTCGCCAAGAGCAGTCCCACCACCACCACCACCGTGGCCACCAACAGATTGGGAATGTACGCCACGATCCGATCCATGGCCCCCGACAGGCTTTCCAGCCCCAGCGTCTGAAACGCCGCGGTGAAGAACACGCACATCGTCAGCCAGAAGACCATTTGCCCCAAAATCGCTGGCACATTGCGGCGGATGCCGACCTGCTTCATGCTCGCGCTCAGGCCGCTGCGATCGGCAGCGCGTTCGAGGCCCATCGATTGAGCCAGCGCCACCACGAACTTATCGAGCAACCGGGCGACCAAATAGCCAACCACCAGCACCACGACCATGCCGATGGTCTTGGGCAACAGGACGACAATCTGATTGAACGTGTGCTGAAAACTGGCCACTAAGGCGTCCCGCCACGAATCGAAATGCTGCAAATCAAACGTTTCCATAACCATGTCCTCGTACCGAGAAAGAATGAACGAACGGTGGACTCACGCACTATCTGAATTCGAGGCGGCTCAAGGCCCCTGCCGCGGTCGGTCGCGGCGATCCTCGACGTATTTCCCCGACACGGTAAACACACACAAACCGACAAACGCCCTGGCAAAGTGTCGAAAAGCAAACCAGGCGGTTTGCGTGAACAACTCGACAAGCTGCACGGTTAGTAGCCGGTGATTCAAACGGCAATGCACGTCGCGATCCAACGTCGCTGGCGGCGGTGGAACGTCGACGGAACTGAGTTGATCGAAGATATCCATAAACGAAAGGCAGAATTCAGAACGCAGCATGCAGAATGGTCCGGAGACCTGCGGCACGCTTCATTCGTCATTCTTCATTTCCCCTCCGTACTCGCGCTGAATTTTGTCGCGCGCTCGGCTCACGCGCATCTTGCAGGCGCTGACCGACAGGTCAAAAATCTCGGCAAGTTCCTCGTAGCTGTATTCCTCGGCATATTTCAGGATCACCATTGCCCGGTCTTCCTCGTCGAGCGTTTCGAGCATCTTCGCCAGGTCAAGGCTTAAGCCCGGCATGTTCGCCGGATGCTCGTGCGCCGGCGGCGCCGCGTGCTCGCGTTTCTGCCGGCGTCCGCGGCTGCGCCGCAACGACAAGCAGGTGCGAACCGCAACGCCGTGCACCCAGGTCGAGTATTTGCTGCGGCCAGCGAAGCGGGCGCGATGGAGGAACAAACGGACGAACACTTCTTGCGCTGCGTCGTGAGCGTCGGCCTCGTTGCCCATCAGGCGGAAGCAGACACGCCACACGCGCGCTCGAAAGCGGTCGACCAGCGCCACGAACGCCGGTCCGTCCGACCCTTCGCGAGCCGCTTGTGCCGCCAACTGTTCGTCGGTCGTAAGTTCCAGGCCCAAAGCCGTTCCCACACATTCGCTTCCTGCGTCATGCTCGGGGTGCAACTCGGTTGAACCGAACAGTGAGTTGCCGAGCCGGCGCAGCCGGGTCACAACGCCGTGGAAAGATAATTTATTTTAGGTCGCAACTTCGTGCTGCAACTGCAACTTACGGCTTGCGGTTGGCGGGCAGCCGGCCAACGCTCGACTGAAAATACCGCGTCCTACGACCCGCGACCGCTGGTGCCGGCTCGACGGGTTGGTTGCGCAAATCGTCAAGGTTTGCGCGACAGATCCGGCAACCGACTTCGTCGACATGCGTGCGGATATACCAGGCCTCCTGTTCGCCCAGCACGCCCAGCAAAAAACTCCCCAGCCGCGATCGACTCGGGCAACTCAACCGATGCCGCCGCCAAATCGCACCCACCGAGTGCGACCCGGCCTCGCGGTCGGCGGCCAGTGCGGCCAAACGTTGCGCCAGCGCCGCGTCGGCGCGCAGCGCTTGCTCGATCCGCGCCATGTCGGCCGGGGCGAGCGACTCTTCCAGATAACTCAGTAAGTCGACGTCGGTCATCAGGGCTGCAATTCCGGAAACCAATCGGCCGACACGCCCCGCCGCGCGAGAATATTTCGCAAACGCTCGATGCCTTCAAACTTCTGGTTGGCCACCGTTTGTTCGCTGATCTTCAACCGAGCGGCAATCTCGCGGTTGGCCATGCCGCGCACAAACAACAGCTCTGCCACCGCCAGCTTGTGCCATTGCTCGCGGTCGCGCCAATGATCGATCATCTCGCGCAAGCCGTCGACCAGCGCGCGCTCTTCGAGCGTGCGACGCTCGGCGCTGCGCACCAGGCTGCTTGCCGGGCGCGCGTGACCGGCCGGCTCGAAGCCACCCGAGGCACTGTCGGCTTCGAGCGGTAGCGTTGCGCTCCGCTGCTGACGCCGCAGATGATCGGTCAGCTTGTGCGCCGCGATCGTAAACAGCCACGACTCGAGCGGCCGCCGTGCATCGTAGTTCGGCAGGCTGGTTAAAAAGCCGAGGAACGTTTCCTGAACGATGTCCTCGCAGGCACTGCGATCGGCCAGGCGTGCGCCGACAAACGCCAGCAGACGTCCCTCGTAACAGTCGATGAGCTGATTCCACGCATCGCGCTCCCCCGCACGAATGCGTTCGATTACAAGCGTGTCGGCTTCGCTGGGATTCATCAAAGCATCACCCTACTCTCGGCGGCACGGATCGAATATAGCCTGCCGGCAGTATTTGCGGATGCCTGGCCTACTTCTGCGCTCGACAATCGCGCGCCTTCCGAGTTGAATGCACCCCAGTCGCAGCGGCCACGGGTGGTCTGGCTCAAAGACGAAGGCGTGGGCAAGGCGTCGGTTCTTGGAACGCCTGGCTCATGAACGTGGCGCCAATGGGGGCGCTAGTCGCGAGCATCACCCGGGCGGCACGAGAATGGCCAGTGGACAAGGAACAGCGGCCAGGGGCAAGCATGCTCCCCTAGCTACTAGCAACTAGCCACTAGCTACTACGTTGCCGCCAGTTGCCGTCTGCGAGCCGGTTCGATGGGTCGAGGGCTGGGGGTTAAAGGAGATCGTCGGAGCCACGGGCGCCGTGTGCGATTTCCTCCCGGCCCGCTGAACGACCCCGATCACCGGGCGTCCCGAGCGCCGCGTGACTGCGCAGCGCAGCCGAGGCGCTTGCCGCGGGCCTGACCAGCCCCGTCGGCAAGCAGACACATCCCCAAACAAGAACGCCTCGGCTGCCAAACAGTCCGGCGCCAAAGTTTGTTGCTGAAAGGCTGAGCCGCAGCGCGGCCGCGTGCCGCGCTGCGCGCTCGTTGTTCAGAGCCGGGCGTTCGCGCCCGGTGCGCAACGTCGCACACCGAGACGTATTCATCCAGGTGCGACGCAAAAGTCCCGTCGCTGACGCTCGGGGTTCTGCTGCCCGGCGACGGTGTCGCGACTCGAGATCTGGCAAACCAGCCGAGCCGCAGCGCGGGCGCCGCGCGCTCGTTCGCTTGGTGCAGCGGCGAATTGTTCAAATCGGGTGCAAATCGTATGATCCGGAATTCGATCGACCGCAACTGGAATCGAGCGTTGAACTCATGCTTTGGGAAATCGATATTTATCCCGCGCCGGGGCAACCTGACCTTGTCGGAACGCAAGTCGCCCAGGAGGCGCGTGACTTGGGGGTCGAAGGTTCGATCCGGGTTGCTGCGGCACGAGGATATTTGGTGCAGGGGTCGCTCGACCGTGCGCAAGTCGAGCGGCTGACGCGCGAGTTGCTGGCCGACGCGGTCGTCGAGCGGTACGTGATCGGCGTCCCCGGCGAGGCGACTCTCTCGGCGCCGCCGGCCGAGTTCTCGGAAGTCGTGCATGTGCTGCCGAAGCCGGGAGTAACCGACCCGGTAGCGCAAAGCGCCTTGGCGGCAATCCACGACCTCGACATACCCGCCGATGCCGTGCGGACG
>DASZPI010000202.1:0-2981 GCA_035550355.1 Pirellulales bacterium | reverse complement strand
AGGTGTTGTCAGCCTCGCCGCTTTCCTCCAAGGCGCGCAACACCGAGCCGACCTGCGTGTCGTACAGTTCGATTTCGATCGAGTAGTCGAGCATGTCGCGGCGGACCACGTCGTTATCGGGCCAATAGGCCGGCACGTGCTCGATGTCGCCGGGCTTCTTACCCGCTTCGACACCCGAGTCGGGCTTGTAGGGTCGGTGAGGATTCGTGCTGCCGAACCAGAAGAAGAACGGCTTGCCCGCCGGCCGTGCCGCCAGGAACTCGCGAAACTTCTTGCCGTCGTCGTTCTGTTGCGACTCGCCGCCGCTGGAAGCCAAGCCCCACTTTCGCTGCTGGCCGTCGGCGGTTTTGGCATCGCCGGGGCCCCAGAACTTGCCTTGAGCACCGACGTAAAAGCCCGCGTCGGCCAGCGCCTCGGTAACCACCTTGAACTTGGCCGGGAAATGACACTGATGGTTCGCCGCTTCTTCCAACTGCCAGGGGTTGCGGCCAGTGAGAATTGCGGCGCGCGACGGCGCGCACTTGGCCGTCGGCGTGTAGACGTTGTCGAACACCAGGCCACGCTTGGCCAGGGCATCGATGTTTGGCGTCTTGGCCCAGGTGCAGCCGTAGGCGCCAAAATGGCACGAGGCATCGTCAGCAATGCAGAAGACGATGTTCGGCGTTTGGGGCGCCTCGGCCGCTGCCGCGTAGGCCGCGGTCCACGCCAAAAGGGCCAGCGTTGCGACGATTCGATTCATACTTTGTCCTTTTGCTTCTTCTTTTTGCCTTCGCCCTTTTTCTCGCCGTTGGCTTTCTGGTCTTTGAGTTTCGGCTTGTTCGGCGCCAGGCCATGGGGTTTCGGCTCGGGAATGCTTGCCAGGATCGAGGCGAAACGGGCTCGCGCCGCCTGTGCTTCGGGATCGCTCGAGTCGGTCACGTCTTGGTAGCCCTGGCCATCGCGGTGGTCGCCGCAATCGAAGAACTTTTCGCCGCCGCCGTGCATGCCAATTTGCAACAGCCATCGCTCGTCGCGCAACAGGCGACCGTCATCCAAGTGGCTGTAGATCCAATCGCGATGCCGGGGCGCTGCGCCGCGCACGACCGGCAGAAAGCTCTTGCCATCGAACGGCTGGCCGCTCGGCAGCCGAGCGCCCGAGATCTCGGCCAAGGTTGCCATCACGTCGGTCAGATCGGCGACGGCGCGCGATACCAGACCAGCTTTCACGCCGGGGCCCCACACGATTCCCGGCACACGTGCACCCAACTCGGTGACCGTTCCCTTGCCATCGCCGCCGGTGCCGTTATCGCCGACGAAGAGGATGTAGGTGTTGTCGGCCTGGCCTTGCTCGCGTAGTCCCGCCACGAGCCGTCCCATCAAGTAGTCGAGATACTCGAGGTTCGACTTGAACCCGGCCGGGCAGCGCTTGCCAGGGTTCGCGGGGTCGGGCGTTTCAAGGTGCGGTCCGTGCGTGAGCACCGAGGTGTAATAGATGAAGAACGGCTGCTCCGTGTGCCGTCGGGCGAAATCGATCACGAACGCGTTGAACAGGTCGGGCCCATAGTCGTCGGGCTTCGTTGGTCGGTATTTGCCGTTCTCGATGATCGCCGGATGCCAATAGCGAGGATTGCTCCCTTCTTTGCCGCGGGCGTCGTGCTTTACCCCTTTGGGCATGTTTCCTTCGTAGGCCCACATGCAGTACTCGTCGAACCCGCAGTCGTAAATGAGCGTGGGCAATTCGCCTTTGAGTTGCCATTTGCCGGCTTGCGCGGTTGCGTACCCGGCCGACTTCATTAGGTCGGCATGCGTGAAGTGGTTGGCGATCGCGGCTTCGGGCGAACCGCCGACCGGCTTGAACGCCGGATTGCTCATGCCCAAAAAGCCGTTGTGGAAACCGTACTGGCCGGTCATCAGCGCCACGCGCGACGGCGTGCACAACGGCATGGCATAGAACGTTTCAAAGCGCGCTCCTTCGGCGGCAAGTCGATCGAGGTTCGGCGTCGCGTGCTCGTGGTTGCCGTAGCAGCCAAGCTCCTTGGCGCCCAGGTCGTCGGCGAGCACGAGAATCACGTTTGGCGGTCGGCGCTCGGCACCCACGGCGCGGCCTGGCACGATGCCGTTCACGACGAACGCCAAACAAACGCATGCGACCAGCACTAGTTCTGCCGGCACTGCGAAATGTCGTAAGTTTAACATCGACCCCGCTCGATTGGGTGGCAGCGCGAACGAAACTTCCCACCGGTCAGACGTTTACGACTACGAATTCTTTGTACCGGCCGTTTGATTTCCCTGCCCTCTGCCAGTGCGTGAGCCCTTGGGCACGGCACGTGCGTTAGCTGTCAGGTGGCTCGAAGACTTTTAGGAGGTTCATTACCATGAAACGCTTGCTTTTGACATTTGCAATGCTCGGACTCTTCAGCGCGGCACCTTTGGCCGCCAGCGCCCGCGATATGGCCGTGACGCCCGATGGCACCCCGGTGCACAATGTCGGCGTCGTCGTGCCATGGCGCGGCTGGGGCGTTTATCGCCCGTACGGCGCTCCGCTAGGGTACAACCAAGGTAACTATGGCGTGTATGGCTATCGCGGCACGACCGCGCCGTACTATCGCAGTTATAGCTACCGTCCGTATTCGTACGGCGGTTGGTGGTATTGATCGGCTTGGCGATGGAACCGTCCGTTAGCGTGGGACGCAACGCGAGCACCCCGGCGAGCAATCGTCGGGGTGCTTTTTTTGTGCATGAAAATCCTTGTGTGCTGCCGGTCGGCCCTGCATGCCGGCGCAGTAGAATGCTGCCATGTCGTCGGACGACCAAATCACAATCGGACCATCGCCCACAGGCAAAGGTTTTCAACTGCGGGCCGTACAGTTGCTGCCGCAGCCGCGCGAGAAGATTTTCGATTTCTTTACCGATGCGTATCAGCTACAGGCGATCACGCCTCCCGGCTTGAGCTTCGTGGTCACGGGCAGCGGCCCGATCACAATTACCGATGGCACGATCAT